>NZ_CEYOSI010000029.1:8505-22815 GCF_982879505.1 Candidatus Desulfolinea nitratireducens | reverse complement strand
TAAAATCCCTGTTATTTCCTGGAGAAATCAATCGAAATAAGCATGGAGATGAGTATGCAAAAAGTTGTCATAATTACAGGCGCAAACCGCGGACTTGGTCTTGAAACTGCCCGCCAGATGGCAGAACTCGACTATCAGGTCATTCTCACCAGCCGTGACGAGAAAAAGGGAGAAGAAACCGCGCGTGATTTGGGCGTGCGATTCCATCCACTGGACGTAATCTCGGCGAAAAGCATCGCTGCACTACTTGGCTTTGTGGAGCAGGAATTCGGTCGGCTGGATGTTCTGATCAACAATGCCGGCGTTTTCCTGGACGAGAAACAGGGTATTCTGGACGTACCAGAAGAATCTCTCCGCGCAACCCTGGAAACAAATACATTTGGCCCTTTAATGCTGGCACGGGCTTTTATCCCGATGATGATCGCCCAAAACTATGGGCGGATCGTTAACGTCTCTTCGGGAATGGGTGAAATTGGAGATCTGAACAACTACGGGCCTTCCTATCGTTTATCCAAATTGGCGTTGAACGGAATCACCTTGATGCTCGCAAATGCCGTGAAGGGAAAGAACGTGCTCGTTAATGCCGTCTGTCCGGGCTGGGTGCGGACAGATATGGGTGGTCCCGATGCCGAACGCGACCTGGAAACCGGCGCCAGCGGTATCGTTTGGGCAGCTACCCTCCCCGATGAGGGCCCCCGCGGCGAATTCTTCCGGGATGGGGAGAAAATTGATTGGTAAATATTTGATATAGAACTTACGCATATTTATTGCCCTTATCCCAATGCTCTGCGTTGGGATATTATAGACAAGCCGCAACGCAGAGCATTGCAGCGAGAAAAAAGGTGGATGATTGGTAAATGTCTGATTTCTAATTTCCAGACTTCCAGGGTCTCCGCAAAGGAGGTCTTTTTCATTGGCGAATGTGCTCTGGATACCCTCAAATGGGTGATAATTTATTGTAAGGTAATTGTAGTTGCCAGCGGCTATAGTCAGGTTATACTATAGCCATGACTAGAACGGCGCATACCCAGTCTAAAATTTCCCTTCTACAACTTGCCTATAAAGGGCTGGATGATGATGAGTTAGAAGAGATAGCAAACCTGACTCGATTTCGCGATTATCCAGCAGATCATGTATTGTGCCATGAAGGCAAATATGAACAGGTTATCTATATTATTGCCGATGGCAATGTGGTTATTTCATTGAATCTTGGTGAAGAGGAAGGCGAACGCATATTACGCGTTGGGGGCAAAGGCGACGTAATAGGCGAAATGGGACTGATCCAAAAAGCGCCCCGCTCGGCAACTGTGCGGACCACCACTCCTTGTACGATGCTCGAGATGGTGGAAGATGATTTTGAATCCATCCTAAGCCGGAGCCCCCGTTTGACGATCGACCTCATGCGCATCACGATTGATCGCCTCCGGGAAAATGATCAGGTGGCAATCGCAGATTTGCGGAAATCGAACAAGGTTTTGCGCCTGATGGACCGCAACAAAATGGAATTCATCCAGGTTACAGCACATGAACTCCGCACCCCTCTGACCGTTCTAAAGGGATATGCAAATATGCTCCAATCCTTCCCTGATATCAAGGCAAATCCCGCCATGGATGAGGTACTCGAAGGGATCGACAAGGGCGTCAACCGCATGCATGATGTCGTCAATTTGATGCTGGATATCACACGTATTGATGCCGAAATATTAAAGGTTGGGTCCGTTCCCGTGCCGGTAAAGCAGATTGTAGGTGACGTAGCACAAAGTTTGATACAAGCCGCCACCGAACGCAAAATAGAAATCATCGTCAAGCATAATCAGGAAACACCCAATATCAATGCTGACCCAAACCTGATTGAAAAGGCACTTTACCAACTTATTGTCAATGCGATTAAGTACACACCTGATGGCGGCCAGGTCCTCATCAACACACGCCCAATTATGATGGAGGATGACAGACCGGGGGTTGAAATTTCTGTCAGGGATTCAGGGATCGGGCTGGACACTGAACACCATGAACTGATCTTTGAAAAATTCTATCAGGTGGGCAGCGTCGCAGTCCACTCATCCGGTAAAACGAGCTTTAAAGGGGGGGGACCTGGATTGGGGCTGGCAATCGTACAAGGTGTAATTCGCGCCCATGGGGGCAAGGTGTGGGTGGAGAGCAATGGGCATGATGAAATGCATTTTCCTGGCAGCACATTTTATTTGCAATTGCCCATCAACCCCCAACACTGAGCAAACCCTGCTTTCGATCTCATGGGGAGAGAATTGAGTTGAATATTTCAAATCAGGATATAAAAATGCGGTCTATAGAACTATCCCTGAGCATACTAGCCCTCTTTGTTGCCATTAATTATTTCATCCCCTGGTTATCTGATCCGGTGAAATATAAATTCCTGCCCATAGCACTGGTCCTGGTCGCAGGGGCGCAATTGATCTTTGAAGGCTTCCGCTGGCAGCTCTGGCCGCTATTTATCGGGATCGCTATTCTGATCATCATTGCCCTCACCCAAACAAAGGGTCTGGGTACGTCGATCTCAATTGGCATCTCCATTCTCCTGGCGCTAATTTCTGTGATGGCCGCGAAACTGCTCCCCATTCCGAAACCTTATCCGATCACGGGCCCGTATCAGGTGGGAACCACAGTGGCTCATTTAACGGATTCCAGCCGACAGGAGCTCTACGGGAAAGACCCAAACGCCCCTCGCGAGATCATGGTCCAGGTATGGTATCCAGCCGAAGCCACGAAAGATAACGAGCAGGTCCAGTGGATGCAGGATATCGAAGCTGCGGCACCTGCCATCGCAACTTATATCGACCTGCCGCCCTTCGCTCTCAATCACCTCAAATATGTAAAGGCAAATGCCTACATTGACGCCCCCCCGATCACAACTGACGACGGATTCCCCATCCTTATTTTTTCGCATGGATGGGCCGGATTTAAAGAACAAAATATTTTCCAGGTGGAGGAGCTTGCCTCGCATGGCTATACGGTGATCGGGATCAGCCACACCTACGGGGCAGTCCTGACGGTTTTCCCGGACGGACGCCAGGCACCAAGAAATCCGGAGGCCTTACCCAGCGGAGTTTCAAAAGAGGAATATGACCAGGCGTCAAATCTGCTGGTCAGGCAATGGGCGCAGGATATCGGATTTGTAATTGACGACTGGAAAACACGCTCTGCTGTTCTCTATCAACTCACCGTTGTCGGCGAAGCCGTCAAGCGTTTATCAAAAGAGTTTCGCGCCCAGCACACACATATCCCTTGGGCGCTCATTGCTGTGATGCGCGATCATCTCATCCATGGCTACGATTTAGTTGATTGGGATGAAGTCTGGCAAACCGCCAAGAAAGATATTCCTGATCTTCTACTCAAAATAGAGCAATTGTCGCTCTAAACATATTTAATTCCAGACCTCCGAAATACCCAATATCTCGGAGGTCTTTCTCTTCCATCTCTTTTCTTGCTTTTCCTTTGTGTATCTTCGTGCCCTTCGTGTTTAAAAACAAGGTAAAATCACCATCACTAATCTCATAAAACTGGAAACTAAAATGACCACAGATACCCAAAAAGTAATTTATTCGATGGTGCGCGTCGGGCGCGTCCATCCCCCCAATAACAAACAAGTCCTGCGCGATATTTCGCTCGGCTTTTATTACGGCGCCAAGATCGGCGTCCTCGGCCTGAACGGATCCGGGAAATCGACCCTGCTGCGGATCATGGCCGGGATCGACCCGGATTATACCGGTGAGATCGCCATGTCGAAGGGTTATACCGTCGACTTTCTTGAGCAGGAACCCCAGCTTGACGAATCCAAAACGGTGATCGAGATCGTCCGCGAGGCCGTCCAACCCCTTGTCGATATGATGGCGCGCTACGAGGAAGTCAATCTCGGCTTTGCAGAACCAGATGCTGATTTCGATGCCCTGATCGCCGAACAGGGAAAATTGCAGGATGCGCTTGACCATGCCGATGCCTGGAATCTGGATTCGCGGCTCGAGCTGGCGATGGGTGCCCTCCGTTGCCCCCCAGCGGATACCTCCATCAAGACCCTCTCCGGTGGAGAACGCCGCCGGGTCGCCCTCACCCGACTCCTGCTCACGGAACCCGATATCCTGCTCCTGGACGAACCGACCAATCACCTCGACGCCGAATCGATTGCCTGGCTCGAGCATCATCTCCGCGAATATAAGGGGACGGTCATCGCTGTGACCCACGACCGCTACTTCCTCGACAACGTCGCCGGCTGGATCCTTGAACTTGACCGCGGCTACGGTATCCCCTGGAAGGGGAATTACTCCTCCTGGCTGGAGCAAAAGGAAGAGCGTCTGCGCCAGGAGGAAAAATCCGAGTCCAGACGCCAGAAGACCCTGCAGCGCGAGCTGGAATGGATCCGGATGTCACCGAAAGCGCGCCAAACCAAGGGACAGGCGCGTGTGACTGCCTATGAAAATCTGCTCTCGCAGGAGACCGAAGCCCTCCGCAAAGATCTTGAGATCTACATCCCGCCGGGACCCCGTTTGGGCGATATCGCCATCGAATTGAATGGGGTCACCAAAGCCTATGGCGAGAATTTGCTTCTCGAAGATTTCAGCGCCGAGATCCGCCCCGGCTCGATCGTCGGGATCGTTGGGCCAAACGGCGCGGGCAAGACCACCCTGCTCAAAATGATCACCGGTGAGGAAAAACTCGATGCAGGCAGCATAAAGATCGGCGAAACCGTGCAGATGGCCTATGTCGATCAGGCTCGCAGCCTCAACCCCGATAAAACCGTCTGGGAGGAGATCTCCGGTGGCGCGGATAATATCACCCTCGGCGCGCATAAAATGAACTCACGCGCCTATGTTTCCTCCTTCAACTTCTCCGGCACCGATCAGCAAAAGAAGGTTGGGGTGTTATCTGGCGGAGAACGGAACCGTGTCCACACCGCCAAGATGCTGACCGAGGGCGCCAACGTGATCATGCTCGATGAGCCCACCAACGATCTTGACGTGAACACTCTCCGCGCATTGGAGGAGGCGATCGAAAATTTTGCCGGTTGCGCCGTGGTCGTCAGCCATGACCGCTGGTTCCTTGACCGCATCTGTACCCATATCCTGGCCTTTGAAGGCGATTCGCAGGCCCGCCTCTTCCTCGGCAACTGGTCCGATTACGAAGCCGATTACCATGAACGCTACGGCAAATCGGTCGATGTGCCGAAAAGTGTGAAATATCGGACGTTGAAGAGGTAATAGAACGCGGATTTGACGGATATTGCTGATTTTCACGAATTAAAACGTTAAAAGAAAGGGCCACTAGCTGGTGGCCCTTTCTTTTTATAAAAATCACAAGTGATGATAGAATTCTTATTAGTGGCCAAATAGCAGGATAATTGAGGAGGTAATAAATCATGCCATTAAACTTATTTAAGGGTACTTCGAAGCCAAATAAGAAACCAGCAAAAAAACCTAATTTAAACCATCCTAAATCTTCGCCTGATCAGCAGAAAAAACGATATGCTGCTGCGGTGGAGTTCTTAGAGGTATTCCAGGGAAGAATGCCTCTCGTAGGTGGAAAACCTCATGCCGGAACTGTTCTGTCTGTTGCAGCACGTTTGGCAGGGACAAGTCAATTCAGGGCAATTAACAAAAAAGATGTTGATCCCGGAGTTGTTGTTCTATCAGAAGAAGTTAATCAGGCCTATCCAAAGCTTTTGAAGCTATTTGCGTTCTATTGCAAAAAAAATGGAATAGATGTTATGGCAAAGCGTATTATGACGGAATTTCCGGAAAAAGACAGGCCGTTGATGGACCTTACACAGACACAGACTGAATACCAGCACACATATAACGAGATCATGAAAAAGCACGGGCTTAATTATTTAGAAAGTGCTCAAGCTGGCATGATTATCTGTTCGATCATTTTTGGCTATCATTGCATTAAGAATAAGGATATTGACCCCTATGTGGCTACTGGCATAGTGGCCATGGGAGTTGTAGAGGGCGCAAAAACCAGCCCGGTATCTCTTGATGCAAAACCAATAGATAGTCCATCCCAGGCTGTGCCAGCAAATGACTCAAGATTTGTTATTGGAGAAATTAGTGTCGTAATACAAGATGTTCAGAAAAACGGCGGGCAATATACCCTGCTTAATCCTATGGTGGAAGCAAAGTTGAAGGAAGCGAATATTGACCCCCAAGTCGTCTATATCCAAGGATTGAAAACTCAACTTGAAGAAAAAGTTAGCCGTGTGGATTTTATTAATATGGATATCGATGAGATACTTGGCCAAAAACAAAAAGATGATCTACCTGTCCATGTTTTTCTCGCATTTTGGCTGGATAAAGAGGCTGTAGGCTATGGATATCAACGCAGTGGCAATAGTTGGGTTCTGAAAAAGTAAGTTTCCACAGGCCCGTCTTTTCCTCGGCAATTGGTCCGATTATGAAGCGGACTATCACAAACGCTATGGAAAATCAGTCGATGTGCCCAAGAGCGTGAAGTATAGGACCTTGAAGAGGTAATTTCGACATACTTAAACTAAAAAGGGCAGAATCAAGTTCTGCCCTTTTTAGTTTAAGAGATAACTTTCTCTATTATGGCCGTATCATCAAAGACTGAATCATGGCGTCCAAAGCGTCAAGGCCAGGGGTGAATGTGCCTGGATCCAAACTGTCAAGCGCTTGAGTAACCCCGTTAATATAGTTTATGGGATCGGTCATAAAGGCGTCCCCTTCGAGGTCGAAGACCTCCTCGGCGTTGTTCTTCAGGCTGGGATGCGTGACCGGCATTGTTACTGCTACATAATATGAACCATCATTTGTTATCCCCTGAAAGGTATAAAAAATTGAAGCATTGTTGACCGGCATCGGACCTTGAGAATACTGTGTCAGATATCGGACTCCTTTACCATTCTGAAAGTCAACAAATCGAACCTGAGTATGAAATGTCTGCGCTGCGTTGAAGAGTGGCAGGAATGGGATTTCCACAAATTGATCCATCAGGTTGGCTGGCGGACTGGCTAGATATGTCTGCAGAGCCGTAATTTGCGTGGTCGCGACCGGGTTTTGCTCAGACATCTGAACCACCGGATAGACAATTATCTGAGGTTGGTTTAATGGGTTGCAGCATGTTTCGGGCAGAGCATAATTCTCCAAGGAGAAGATCAGGTGCTCGGGGTCAGTATAGGGGAAGGGACCTGCACTGGAAGATCTGCCCGGTCCCTGGGGGATGAATTCCACTTTCCACTGATTGGCGACATCAAGACCAAAGGAAAAAGTGACAGAATCAAAGTCTGCGGTAACCAGCCCCTCAATGGGCGCTGTCTCTGATGGTGCAGCGGCGGTTGGAGATATTGTGGCCGGCATCTCTTCTTGGGGTGAATCAGCGGTTGGTTCATCTGCAGGAAGATCAACAGCTGATGTTGAGACGGCAGTGGGTGGCTCAGTAATTTGTGAAGGCAATAAGCTACAGGCTAAGCCAGCCAGAATTAACGTAAGCAAAGCAATCAGGAAGAATGTCTTTTGGGAAACAGTGCGAGATGGCATGGAAATATCCTTATTATGTGAGTATTTTGATGCGATTCTCAATATTCGCAAGGAAGCAGTTATACCACATAATATAGATGGCATTTATCTAATTAACTCGATCCAATAACGCTCTGAAAATATATTGATATCCCGATAGATGTGAAATACAGGACGCTGAAAAGACAGAGGAATAGAACGCGGATTTAACTAAATTAAGCCGATTTTCACGGCTAATGTGTAGAGATATGAGTAAGGGCGGGGCTGCCCTCTTCGGGGATGTTACACGAAGACCCGCCCTTACTGTTTAATGTCACTGCCAGCCGCTTCGCGGCTGTCAGTGACAACAGGTGCTTTCTCTGTGCACTCTGTGCCTTTGTGGTAAAAAGCCCTAAGGCTGATAAACCCTTGTCTCCGGCTGGAAGGCCGCCCATGAAAACCAGAAGTGGTTCACAGCAACAACTGGCGTGAGAGATTCACCTGCCAGCTCACCATCGGTGGCCTGCCCGAAAATATCCCAGGTGCTGCCTGTCTCCAGATCGCGGATGAAGCCATTGTCAAGGCCAAAGGTGAGGGTCTGTCCCGCCACCTCACGTGAATAGGCGACTGCCGTTCCAATATCTCTCCCGGAACTGATCTGGGGAGAATCCAAAGCAGAGGCAGTGCCTTCCGTCCAGAAGACGGTAATCGACACGCCACCCACCTGATCGTTGATCGCGACCTCATCATCCAAAAGATCATAGGTATAAGCAACGGTTTCTCCGTTTAGCTCCACAGTCAGTACACGCGCCATCGGGGGGAGTTGATCATCATAATTACCATCAAAGAGGAAGGGTGTCTGGTTAATATCATCGTAACCAGCATAGGGATTCGTCCCGTAGCTGCGGTTAAACCCTGTATCCCTGGAGAGTACGCTCCCATCAGGATACTCTGTCTTGAAATCTTCCCATGAAATAATTGATGCCGGGTAAAAAGTTAATCGCTCGCCTGTATATTCTCCAGCAACACCGTCACCTGTGGCCTGCTGCCACCAGGTTTCTGTCTGGCGGTCATACATGATCAGATTGCTATAACGCAGCCGACCGGTTGTGCCAAAATCAAGGATCTGTCCATCAAACTCGCGCTCAAAGGCAATCGCGGTATTGCAAAGCGGACAGAATGAAACCACCAGGGGTTTTTCACCGAGAACATCATTAACGATCTCATGCCAGGTCAGGATCTGGAGCGGATATGCCCGTACATTGTCGCCTACCTGAACAAAAACTATCGGTTCTACGTCACTGATCCAGGCATCTGCTTCGGCGATTGACACATAGCTTGGATCATCTATGGCTGGAATCCCGTCTTTTGGTGGGCCACCAGAAAGGACTTCACTATAAGAGATGCTATGTTTGCTAAAATCAGTGGAAAATTGTGCCTCGGCTCCGCTGGGTGGCCGCTCAACTGGAAGACTGGTTTCGGCCTCCACAGCGGAAGCCTCTTCCGGGACAGGTTCGGATTCGGGAGGGTCATTTGCGGGGGTATCTGCCCGGGAGCTGTTCGGCGCACAGGCGGCAAGACCAAGGATAAGGACGAGCGTCAAAAAAAACCATTTTTTATACCGATAAGACATTGGAACTCCTTTTTGTCGATAACCCCAAAGATGCTCGATTTTGAGTCTTTTTCAGGGGTTATATTGTCAATAAGATGTCATTTTCTTATCCCGTCTTACTTTGGTAAGAATTAGAGTCTTTTAATCTTCTATTAGATGCGCTATAATGTTGGCATGCAAACTTCTCGTGATAATCATGCCTGGGTAAGAGACCTGGGTGCTGAAGGTGAAGAAAAAGAAGCCGCATTGGCAGAATTGCACACAATTCTTATGCGCATTTTGCCCTCGGCTCTATCTCGCTGGCTTCCCCCTGAGTCGAGTCATTTTGAAAGCTTTATTGAAGATACCGCTCAGGAAACCATGCTGCGGGTAATCGATCGACTGGATACTTTTGAAGGACGCAGCAAATTTACAACCTGGGTCTACAAAATTGGCGTCCACATTGGGCTGGGCGAATTGCGTTTGCGCAAGTGGAAAGAGGTTTCACTCGATGGGCTGGAAGAGGGCAGCCAACCCGATGAGATGCCTTCCGAACAATTCGCATCAACTGACCCCAATCCTGAAGCGATGCTGGAACGCAAGAACGTGATGGAAATGGTGCAGAGAATAATGGACGAGGAGTTAACTCCCCGTCAACTCGAAGTGATGATGGCAATTTCGGTGCAAGGCGTGCCGATGAGCGTGGTCGCTAAAAGAATGGGCACCAATCGGAACGCCCTATATAAGTTGATGCACGATGCCCGCTTACGTTTAAAACGCCGCCTCGAGCGCGATGAGGTCTCACCTGCTGGTCTATTAGCAGTTTTTGGTCAATAACTGATATGGTAAAAAAATATGAACTCGATCAATCCAATTAAAAAATCTTCATCAATGACGGTTAATTTGCTCAAAAAACTTATCATGACGAATGAGTATGAACTTCCTTGTGACGAGGTTCACTTTCTGGTCGATCAGTATGCTGAGATGAAATTACGTGGGGATGATGTTGAAGGTCTGATGCCAATGGTAAAGCATCATCTGGATATGTGCCGGGATTGCCTTGAAGAATATGAGGCCCTGGTTGCCGCCTTGGAATTTGAAGAAAATCTGTAGATTTTCTGAAAGGGGGCATTCTACAAACAGGGGATCGACCAGGAAGAATTGAATATGATTGACGGATTGGTTAAATCACTACTTGTTCTCGCAGATGTTGTTGAAGCACGCGATCCCTATACTGGTGGTCATCTTTGGCGTGTTTCTCAATTTTCAAAATTATTGGCTGTAAAAATGGGACTCCCGGAAAGGAAAGCCCTTCAAATCAGTTTGGGCGGCTATTTGCATGACCTGGGAAAAGTAGGTATTACTGATGAGATTTTACTAAAAAAAGGAAATTTATCAGAAGCAGAATACGATGTTATCAAGACTCATCCCTTGATCGGACTGAAACTGATTGATGAGCATCCGCTATCAGAATTGGTCTCAAAAGTAATTGTAGAACATCACGAACAAGTGAACGGGGGAGGCTACCCCTACGGTTTAAAAGGTCAGAATATCTCCCTGGCAGCAAAAATTGTCAGCGTAGCAGATACGCTGGATGCCTTAACCAGTACCCGTCCTTATCGGCGGGAGATGCCCCTGGAAAAAGCACTGCAAATTTTGGAGCAAGGCAGCGGAACACAATTTGATAAAACCGTCATCAATCATATTTGTGAATTAGGGCGGGATGGTGATCTTTCCCATATCATAGGACATAGCGCTGAGAAAATACCATTGGTGACCTGTCCCACTTGTGGCCCAGTGATCGCGGTACCGCGCACGGCCCGTGATGGAGATGTGGTTTTTTGCCGCGCCTGTACGGGAAAACTCGTTTTACATCGGGAGGGTGATAGTTTTAATGCAGAAATGGTCGGCAAAACAGAAAACCCAATCGAATTACAATCTCAAATTAATTATGCTGCGATAACCGACCTGATAATTCAGACGGGAGGAAAAATCGGAGTCGTCGATACTTAAAGTAGTACTTTCTCTTAATCCCCTGATTTATCCCAGGTTTTTCCCCCATCTTCCGTGTGGTAAAGTCCCAAATCTGTTAATGCCCAGCCCTTTGTCGCTGAGACGAAATCCAGTTCGCGGAGAATATCTCCGGGCAACCATTCGGAGGCATGGAAGCTCCACGTTTCACCACCATCCACAGTAAAAAATATCGAAGCGCTACCATCCCAAACAACGATCTCATCTCCCGAAATGACGGAAAATTTACCCCTTGTTGGCACAGGCAGAGTCGCTGCCCAACTTTCACCGCCGTCATCTGTGCGGTAAAAGACCATCGCCATTTCTTCGGCTAATAATTGAATGGGAAGAAGACCCCGCATCTCGTCAAAGAAGAGAGGTGCCCTGACCGAAGTTTGGGCATTTTCATACCCGTTGGGCATCGTCAAACCCTGATGCGCCCAGGTAAATCCCCCATCCCGTGTTCGATATAGCCAAATAAAACCATTTTGTGGAACAGAAGCCGATACCCAACCGTTGCGCTTATCACGGAAAGTAATTCCGTTTTTAATGCCGCTATAGGGCAAACTGTCGTCGAGGCCAGGCTGATGGACAAAGGTGCGATCAAAATCTCCGCCCCCATTTTTTGTCTCCCAGATCGCCACACCCTCCGAGCCAACCCCTGCCCCCAGCCCCGTTAGGGCATAGCCATTTTCAGCATCCAGAAAACCAATATAGGAACGCCCAAATGGGGTGTTGCGCCAAAGCCAGCTTGCGCCGCCATCTGTGGTCCGGTAGATCGTCCCTACAGTGGGGCTATCGAGATCTTCGAGAAGGATCCAGCCAATTTTCTCGTCCAAAAAAGCGGATCGTGCGTAGGCGGGATCATTAAAAGCATCTTCGGGGGTGGCATCCAGCCAGGTCTCGCCCCCATCTTCGGTACGCAAAACCAGCCCTGCGGCCTGCCCCCAGCCATTTTGCTCATCAAGCATCTCGATCTTTGTCAGGGATGGCGCAGCGACGATCTCGAAAGCAGGTGTTGCGAGAAATTCAATTGGGGGAGTCGCAGCAGGTTCCCGCGCAGAAAGGGATTCGGTTTCGTTTTCTTCCTGACTGGATGGAACAGGAACACAAGCCACAAGGAGCAGGATTCCGCTGAGGAAGAGAATCCAGGTTTTACAATTATTTTTCATACGACTCTTACTCCTTTTGGACTTGACCCCATTAACCCAGCCACTCAATAACCGTCGCTTCTCCCTGACCAACGCCAACACAAAGGGTCGCCAAACCGTAATATGGGCGATTCTCATTTGGTGCGCGGCGTTTCATCTCGTGCAGTAACGTGGTCAGGATACGCGCACCTGAGCATCCCAGCGGATGCCCCAACGCGATCGCACCACCGTTAACGTTGACGATCTCAGGATTCATGCCGAGTTCACGCATCACTGCCAATGATTGAACCGCAAAAGCTTCGTTGAGTTCGATCAGGCCGATGTCCTCAAGAGTCAGACCAGCCCGTGCTAAGGCTTTCTTTGTCGCGGGGACAGGACCGATTCCCATTGTGCGAGGGGCCACGCCCGCCGCCGCAGAACTGAGGATCCGCGCCATCGGTTTCAGGCCAAGTTCATCCGCTTTTTCTGCGCTCATCAAGAGAACAGCAGATGAGCCGTCATTTAAACCAGAGGCATTTCCAGCGGTGACAGTGCCATCTTTTTTGAAAGCCGGTCGCAATTTGGCAAGTTTTTCCAGCGTGGTGTCCCTGCGCGGACGTTCATCGGTATCGAAAATGACGGGGTCTCCCTTCCGCTGGGGTATGGAAACGGGAACAATTTCCTCAGCAAATCTGCCGTCATCGATAGCGGCGACAGCCCGCTGATGAGAGCGAAGCGCAAATGCATCCTGATCTTCGCGGGAGATAAATCCAGCCTCCTGAAGGTTTTCAGCCGTATTACCCATCGCATCTGTCCCATAAATCTCTTCCATTTTCGGGTTGGGATAACGCCATCCAAAGGCTGTATCCCACATAATGGAGTTTCCATAGGGATAAGCCATCTCAGGTTTGGGAACGGAAAATGGGCCGCGCGTCATCGACTCAACTCCGCCTGCGATGAAAGCATCCCCCTCTCCGACCTTGATCGCGCGGGCCGCATGGTTAACAGCGTTCAGACCGGATGCGCAGAGACGGTTGAATGTGACTGCTGCAACTTCAATCGGAAAGTCCGCCAGCAATGTTGCCATACGAGCCACGTTGCGATTATCCTCACCAGCCTGATTGGCACAGCCGAGATAAACTTCTTCAAGAATGGCAGGATCAATGCCGGTGCGCTCAATAATGGATTTGAGCACAACTGCGGCCAGATCATCCGGGCGAATGGCGGCCAGCGCCCCGCGAAAATTGCCAATTGGCGTACGGACCGCATCGATAATGACTGCTTCGGGCATGGGAAAAACCTCCGTTTTCAAAAACAGGAATGAACAGATTCTACCACTGTGAAGAGCTTGCCGTGCTATAATCCGCCCTGCTGTATGGATAAAAAAACGAAACACACGATGCTATTGGGCTTGCTACCCATATATCAAAGATATGCGTCGTGATGTGGAAGGGCGATCCCATATACTCAACAGGAAAATATGTTTTTTTGCGAAAAATTAATTATAAAGAAAACTACACTTTTTTATCCAATTGGGTCACCCATTAATGCAACATCTCAACATTAAAACGTATGACTAACCTATGAATTTTCTCATTACCGGTGCTGCCGGTTTTCTCGGTTCGGCGCTTGCCAACCACCTCTCTCGCCAGGGGCACCAGGTGCGCGGATTGGATGATCTCTCCACAGGCGATCCCAACGCTCTTTCACCCGATGTACATTTTACACGCGGAGATGTGAACGACCGCCCCAAATTATGGACTCTGCTCCAGGATGTGGATGTGGTCTATCATCTTGCCGCGAGGGTGTCCGTACCCGAATCGGTCCTCTACCCGCGCGAATATAACGCCGTCAACGTCGGCGGGACAGTCAGCCTGATGGAGGCCATGCGGGATGTTGGTGTCCGACGAGCAATTCTGACATCCTCTGGCGCAGTCTACGGCGATTTAGGCGAGCAGCCGATTAAAGAGGATACCCCGCCAAATCCGCGTTCTCCTTACGCAGTTTCAAAATTGGCTGCAGAGCATTATCTTCGCACGATCGGTGCCTTATGGGGTATAGAGACCGTCAGCCTGCGCATCTTCAATGCCTATGG
>NZ_CEYOSI010000029.1:0-8405 GCF_982879505.1 Candidatus Desulfolinea nitratireducens | reverse complement strand
TGCGGTCACGGAGATCGTCCCTGGCAAAGCCGAGGTGATCTATAATCCGCGCGTTTCCGGGGGTGTCTCCAAGATGTGTGCAGATTTGACATTGGCAAAGAAGAAATTAGGCTATCAGCCCTCTGTTTCGCTGGAAGAAGGACTCAGGTTGACACTGGAAAAAGACCCAAGATTTACAGAGTAGACCTACCAACTTTCAAACTTTCCAACAGTAAACCGTTCGAAGGTTTGAAGGTTAGAAAGTTAAAAGTGCCTTCAAAAATTCTCCCGGTTCCATTCTACAACCGCCCCACATTGACCGTTGCCCGCGAGCTGCTTGGAGCGACACTGGTCCGCGAAGAGCAGGGTGTTCGGATCGCAGGGATGATCGTCGAAACGGAAGCCTATATCGGGGAGAGCGATCTCGCCTGCCATGCCAAAGCGGGAAAAACACCGCGGACGGAGGTCATGTATGGGTCACCAGGACGGGCTTATGTCTACTTCACCTATGGAATGCACTGGATGTTGAACGTAGTCACCGAGATGGATGGATTCCCAGCGGCGGTACTGATCCGCGCTATCCGCCCCGTTGAGGGAATTGCGATCATCGCAGCTCGACGTGGAAAACAGCCACCTGCCAAATGGACCGATGGTCCCGCTAAACTGGCGCAGGCTTTGGCCATCGACAAATCCTTTAATGGTGTGGATTTATATAACCGTAATAACGGATTATGGATCGAAAAGGGGAAAACGATTACTGATGAGAGCGTCACCATCGGCCCGCGCGTGGGGTTATATACTGTGCCAGAGCCCTGGAAGTCAAAGCCCTGGCGTTTTATTGAAAAATAAAACGTATTATTCGTAATTTTTAAGGAGAGTAGAATGGGTCTTTTAGAAGGAAAAACCGCCCTGATTTTTGGGCTTGCCAATAAAAACTCGATAGCCTGGGGCATTGCTCAGGCATTTCACCGCGAGGGTGCGACCATCGGTGTCAGCTATGCGGGTGAAGTCCTGAAACGGCGTGTCGATCCCCTGGCTGAATCGATCGGCTGTGACTTTGTCGAGGAATGCGATGTGAGCAAAGACAAAGATATTGCAGCGGTCACTGCCAAAGCTGAAGAGCGTTTCGGAAAGATTGATATTCTCGTTCACTCAATTGGTTTTGCCAACCGAGATGAATTGAATGGCCCCTTTTATAATACCAGCCGCGAGGGGTTTCACCTGGCAATGGATATCAGCGTCTTTTCATTTGTGGCATTGGCGAAAGCATTTCAGCCCTTGATGAATCCTGGCGGCGCGATGATCTCTCTGACTTATCATGGTTCGGTTAAAGTGACTCCAAATTACAATGTAATGGGTGTGGCCAAGGCCGCGTTGGAGGCATCCACCCGTTATCTTGCTTATGATTTTGGACCGCAGGGGGTACGCGTTAATGCCATATCGGCCGGGCCGATCCGCACACTGGCTGCAGCAGGTGTGAGTGGCTTCAAATCGATGTATAAGGCCTTTATTGATATGGCACCTCTTCACGAAAAAGTGACCATCGAGGATGTCGGCAACGCAGCCGTTTTCCTTAGCTCCGATTTATCTGCCCGCACAACAGGCGAGATATTTTATGTCGATTCCGGCTATAATATTATGGGTGTACCGGATATGAGCGAAGAATAGTTTTTCCCACAAAAAGACGAATTTATCAGAGTAAAGGGCTGCGGAGAATTTCCCAGCCCTTTTACATAGCAAATTACATTGAAGATGATAAAATAGATGGCAGATACACATCCATCTATGAATAAATCACTGATTTTCCAGATCAGTACCCCAGGAATATTTTATGTTCAAACGAAGCCCAACTACCCCCGAATCGAACCAACCCATCCCGGCCGTGGAGCGGATCACCTCCGTGCTTGGCTCCGGTGTGATCTGGCATGGCGATCTCGATGGCAGTGGGGGCGTACGCATTGAAGGCGCCTTCGAGGGGAAAATTTCCTTGCGTGGCATGCTCGTCGTTGGCGAGACCGGTCGAGTGACCTGCGAAAATATCCGCGCTAACACAGTGATTGTCGCCGGCGCTGTTCGCGGCAATATCACCACACAAAAGCTGGAAATCCGCGCCACAGGTCGCGTTTGGGGCGATGTGGTCACGACAGCCTTCGTCACCGAAGAAGGCTCCTTTTTGCGCGGACAGATCCGCATGGAGGAGAGCGTTGATCTCGAGCTGGGTCCTGCCCCCGAATCGACTCCCGCCGAGGAAGCCGACGCAACCATTCCTGATATTGAGCCCACGGCTGAAATATAGAGAATTTCCATTGTAATCGGCAATCACCTCCACCCTCCCTTGAAAAATAAAATTTCAGCCCTGCTTCTTGCGGCTCTTCTCCTGACGGGATGTCTACCAAAGACAGATATCCCCATCGCAACGCTTCCCGCAACAAAGATGCCTGAGATGGCTTCACCCGTTGAACAAAACCTGCCTCCGCTCCGTTACGCCATTCTCAACCCAACAACTTCCGTTAATATTTGGTCACTCTTTGACAAAGAGGGCGCGTCTTACGAAAACTATGCCGTCAAAGGGGAATATTGGCCGCGCCTCTATCATCTCGCCGCGCCAAATAACGAACTCACTCCTCTCCTCGCCGATGGCTTCCCCTCCCTCATCACACAGGAGGGTGAATTCCTCACTGCCACCCTCACCCTGCTCCCTGATCTCACCTGGTCAGATGGCTCCCCTCTCAGCGCCACGGACGTCGCCTTTACCGTAAACACTGCCCTGGAATTTGAACTAGGTCTGAATTGGGCGGTATTCTATAATAAAAAGATTCTCCATCATCTCGAAGCTATTGATGCCCAGACCATTAAATATTATTTTTCATCTATTCCAAATGCAGGGGATTGGCAACAAGGCGCATTGATCGGCGTTTTTGCCAGCCAATCCTACTGGGAACCAAAGGTTGCTGAGGTCAAAAAGCTTCTCCCTCTCACCGAAGACAATCTTCTCATGGCAGAATATCAAATCCAAATTGATGCCCTCCAGGCCGAAGCCGAGATCATTGCCGAAAATATGCCAAACTTAAATCAGAAAAGCACCGAATACCGTGCTCATGAGAAACTACTTATAGACAGGCAATTTCGACGAGACTCCTTCAAAAAGAAACTTGAACTTGCCCAAAGGGAAAAACGGGAAAAATTCACTGCCGCTCGCGCCGCGCTCTATGCGCTGGATGATGCCAGGGAACCCCTGGCCGGTTTATGGCAGTTGTCTGCGGAAGAAGAAGGTTATATCGAAAACATAGCCCTCGTTTCATCCCATTTTGAGACGACCCGCTATACACTATATCAACGTGATGCCGCCATCCAGGCCCTCCTTGCGAATGAAACGGATTTTATCCTGACACCCCATGGCCTCACTTCCGATGATATATCTCATTTATCGGAAGACCCCGCCATTCACTTTACCGAAAGCCGCCGCAACAATATCCGCTTTTTGGCTTTCAATCACAATCGCACCCCTCTGGACGATATCGCTCTGCGCCATGCCTTATCCTGCCTGATTGACCCGGAATTTCTCGCCACAGAAATATTGGATGGAGCGGTCAACCCTGCATTGGGCTGGGTACACCCCGAAAATATCGGTTGGTATCCGGGCCAGATAGAGCCACCCTGCACCGGGTTGGACGCGGATGCCCGGCTTGCCGCGGGGGTGCGCCAGCTCAAAATGGCAGGTTATCTTTGGGAGCAGGAACCAAGTCCAAATCACGCAGGGAAGGGCCTGAAAATTCCTTCGGGTGAAGATTTCCCATCAATTACGATCATTGCCCCAAGCGACGATCCATCCCGGGCAAATGCTGCAATCCATATTGAAGCAATGGTGCGTTCGCTTGGAATCCCAATAACAGCCGAGAGTATCCCCGCCGACGATCTTTTCTTTGCTGTTTATGGCGGTGGCGACTATGATCTGGCGATCGTAGGCTGGAGTCTTTCTCTTTTCCCAGATTATCTCTGCGATTTTTTTTCAGAGGGAAATTTTTACAATTACAGCAATGCCGCAGTAAACACGAAATGCACCCAATTTCTAAGAACCAGCGACATCTCCCAAGCGCGTGAGCAACTCTTTCAGATCGAGGTCTACCTCCTGGATGATCTCCCAGCTGTACCACTCTTTTCAACCAAGGTCACTGAGGCATATCGGAATTTTTCTCTCCCTTTTGATGGTTTTTTGGACGGATTTGGATCAGGTCTCTATGGTGCACCTGCTTTGCTGAAGCCAGAAAAATGAGTAAAACCCCTTTCTAATCTCAGCTTATTATAAATAAATTGATAGCTTTATTTACTATTTTATTTTCAAATATTTGCTATAATTTATTACTCCAATAATCCTCAGGAAAAACTTATGACCCATCGCATCCTGCTTGTTGACGACCAACGCGAAGTAATCCGTCTTTTGCATTCCGCACTCAATACTCTCAAACAGAAAATTGAGATTATTGAGGCTCCTTCGGGTGAGGAGGCTTTTTTAGAAGTTACACGGAGCAAAATCGACCTTGTTGTGATTGATTATCGATTGCCGGGGATGTCTGGGTTGGAATTAATGCAAAAAATAATAACCCACGATCCAGATACTCAAATAATTTTGATCTCTGGAACAAAAGATAAAAAGGTCCGCGAAGTATTGAAGGAATCTGGTGCTTTTGCCTTTTTTGAGAAACCCATCTCCCTGACTGATTTTCTCGATGCCGTTGAACGCAGTTTGGAATTAAAGAGAACGGTTCTTCCCCCTGAAGGAGAAAACGGGGATTCTGATGCACATAAAAATCTATCTGGCTTGCTTTCGAAGTTTCGAAAAAGTATGGAAGCACAGGTAATCTTCCTGCTTTCTGATCAGGAGGATGTTTTAGCTAGAGCGGGTGCACTTAAAGATAGCGACCTGGAGGCTTCTCTGCTTTCGGCTTTGATGGGTATCTATCGCGGCGGACAAAAAGTTTCGGGCTTTATTCACCAGAAAGATCCATTGAGCTACCATATTTTCCCCGGAGGCGACCAGGATTTGCTCCTGGTCCCCGTTAACAACTCCCATGCACTGATTGTTGCAGGTGAGCGGATCGTTGAGCGAGGTAAAGTTCTTGATCTGACCGATGCGATGATGATCCTGAAAAGTGAAGTGGAGCATGTACTTGATGCAATGGGCGTTACCCGTTCCTCTCTGGAAAAAATGGATGATTATTTTGAAACAGAAGATTCTCCTGATGAAGAAATAATTGAAGATGATGATTCTTCGGTTGAACTGGATACCCTCCTCACACAGAAAAAAAAGCTCAAAACAACGGAGGCTGATAGCTTCTGGGAAGAAGCTGTGGTCAACAAAACAAATCTACCAGTGGATGCAGATAAACTCTCTTATGACCAGGCACGCCAACTCGGTCTGACACCAGAAGATAAGCCCTGAAACTTTGCGTTAACTTTCTCCCTATGATACAATCTCGCCCGCCTACGTGGGCAGTATAGGGGCATGGTGCAACGGTTAGCACACCGGCCTTTGAAGCCGTTGATCTTGGTTCGAATCCAGGTGCCCCTGCAAAAGTTTATGGTAACGATAAAAAGACAAGCCTTCACCCTCCACAGTGGGAACGCAGCGCTTGTCTTTTTGTATTTATTTGCTAACAAATATAATCTGAAATAGTAGCTAAAGGAAATTCCATGAAAACAACATCCATCATCCTTGCGGCGGGACAAGGGACCCGCATGAAATCTGAACTCCCAAAAGTGTTGCATTCCGTTTGTGGAAAGCCAATGCTTTGGCATGCCCTGCAAGCCGCGCAATCTGTAACCGACGAAACACCAGTGATGATTATTGGACATGGCGCCAATCAGGTGCGGGCAGTCGTTGGGGATGCAGCAAGATTTGTTGTGCAAGCCGAAAGACTGGGCACGGGGCACGCGGTTCAACAGGCGGAATCCACGCTGAAGGGAAATACCGACCTTGTACTTGTCAGCAGTGCCGATATGCCCCTTCTGACGAGTGAAACATTTAATGAAATGATTCGTCTGCAAAAGGAAAATGATGGCCCGATGACAATGTTGACCATTATCTCAGATGATCCGCGCGGTTTTGGGCGTATCATCCGAATGGAAGATGGCAACGTGCAAGCTATCGTCGAAGAGCCACAGGCAACGATAGAGCAAATGGCAATCAAAGAGCTCAATGTTGGGGCCTATTGTTTTGATGCAAAATGGCTTTGGGACGCGTTGGAGCGGATCCCATTATCGCCCAAAGGTGAGTATTATCTGACAGATACAGTTGGGCTGGCGGTTGAGGCTGGGATGAAAGTTCAGTCATTGACCTTGGAAGATCCCGTCGAGGCGGTTGGTGTCAATACCCGCATCCATCTCTCCGAAGCGGAAGCAGGCATGAGGCTAAGAGTGAATCGACTCCATATGCTCAAGGGTGTAACAATGATTGATCCCCAATCCGTCCATATTGGCATGGATGTGGAAATCGGTCAGGATACTGTGATTCACCCAAACACCTATTTACGCGGTGAGACAAAGATTGGCGCAGGCTGCGAAATTGGCCCGAATACCATCATTACAGACTGTACAATTGGTGACCGCTGCGAAATTTTATCCTCTGTCCTCGAAAAGGCTCGCCTTGAAGATGATGTGGATATGGGTCCCTTTGCCCGCCTGCGGAAGGGGGCGCATCTGGCAAAGGGTGTTCATATGGGCAATTTTGGCGAGGTAAAAGATTCATATCTTGGTGAAAACGCCAAAATGGGACATTTTTCATATATTGGCAACGCAACAATCGGCACGGAAACAAATATCGGCGCTGGGACAATTACCTGCAATTACGATGGAGAGAATAAACATCTTACCGAGATTGGCAAAGAAGTATTCATCGGCAGCGATACAATGCTGGTCGCCCCACTGAAGATCGGTGATCGGGCACGAACAGGCGCCGGCTCTGTGGTGACAAAAGACGTGAAGGATGATACCCTCGTGGTTGGAATGCCTGCCCGGGCAATTCGGAAATTTAAGTGATATAAACATAATACCTGCAACCTATCCTTCTCCCTTTGTCTCTCGGGGATTCTCCGAGAGTAGAGGAAGGAGATAATAGACTTCTTGCAAAAGTCCCTTTTTGACACTGCTCTAGCCGCCGTCC
Organism: Candidatus Desulfolinea nitratireducens; assembly: GCF_982879505.1. NCBI lineage: Bacteria > Bacillati > Chloroflexota > Anaerolineae > Anaerolineales > Candidatus Desulfolinea > Candidatus Desulfolinea nitratireducens. Next base: position 1,267 of record NZ_CEYOSI010000029.1, on the reverse strand, counting down.
TTCGCGTAGCATACTAGCAGAGTGCGGCGGCGAGGACGCCGCCAGGAGCACATATTCAAAAGGTCTAATGAATAAAAGGAAAAAACGTGATCACAATTGAATGGGGCTTGCTCATCATCGCCCTGCTACTGGTTTTGGATTTGGCAATTGCCGCGACACGTGTCAGTTTTACAAATGCGCGCGCCTTTCGGCTGAGTGCTGAGGAAGGTCAAAACGAAGAAAGACTTAAACGTGTCCTCCTTTTGATCGAAAGCCCCCGTTTGGGAGCGGTTTTGCGCCTTAGCCAAACCCTGATGCGTTTTGGAATTGCTATCCTGAGCTTTATCCTCCTTCAAAATTGGGGAGGCTCTATCGGTTTTCAGATAATCAGTCTTTTATTGGTTGCTGTCATCATGCTGCTGGTTGAATTTTCAATCGAATTCAACGTAGCGGAAAATGCCGAAATTTGGGCTATGCAGCTGGCTTTTTTGGGTCGAATATTGTTATTTCTCTTTACGCCCTTGGTCATTCTGCCGCTCTTGCTCCTTAATCCGCGCCGCATATCCAGGGATACTTTCGCTCAAATGACCGAAGATGAACTGAAAACCTGGATCGTATCTGATGAAGAGAGCGGTAGCCTGGAACCTGAAGAACGCCGCATGATCTACGAGATCTTCCAATTTGGCGAAACACTGGCGCGCGAGATCATGGTGCCGCGTATTGATGTTCTCGCTTTGGATGAAGAGACTGCCACTCTCTCATCTTCTATCGAGGCTTTTATCACCTCTGGCTATTCGCGCCTGCCAGTATACAAGGAAAGCATAGATAATATTCTTGGCTTCCTCTACGCCAAAGACCTGCTCAATACCCTCGGTAAATCGGAAAACGAGATTATATTGCGTGACTTACTTCGCTCACCCTATTTTATTCCAGAGACAAAAAAAGCCGATGAACTTCTTTCTGAAATGCAGGAAAAACGTTTTCATATGGCGATCGTTGTCGATGAATATGGCGGCGTCTCTGGCATCGTTACCCTTGAAGATATTATCGAGGAAATCATTGGGGAAATCCAGGACGAATACGACGAACGCGAAGAAGCCCTTTACCAGGAGCTGGGGGATGATAAATATCTTTTTCACGGGCGAATTGATCTGGACACCTTTGCCGATATTGTCGGAACAGAATTGCCAAATGGCGACGCGGATACCCTGGCAGGATATCTCTATAATAAATTGGGGCGTGTTCCCCTGGGCGGCGAAAACGTCCGTGTAAATGGCTTGCTTCTAAC
>NZ_CEYOSI010000028.1:0-23068 GCF_982879505.1 Candidatus Desulfolinea nitratireducens | reverse complement strand
TCTGCATCAACAAGATCGATCTGATCGAGGATCAAATGGCATTTGACGCCATCGTCCAACCCTATTCAGCTTTGGGATATCGCCTGGTCCTGGCCAGCGCAGTCACCGGAGAGGGGATTGATGAGCTCCGCACTATCCTTGGAGAAAGCGCCACGGTTTTAGCCGGTCTCTCTGGGGTGGGCAAATCATCGCTGTTGACAGCAATCCAGCCTGATCTGGATTTACACACAAGGAGTGTCGCCGAGCGTGGCCTCTTCCGGGGGCAGGGACGGCATACGACAACCCAAGCATCCCTGTGGAAGCTGGAAAATGGCGGGATTGTGATCGATACTCCCGGCATCCGCTCTTTTGGGCTTGCTGGTATCACCCAATCGGAATTGGCGGGCTGGTACCCTGAGATGGCCTCTCTCTCTGGAAGCTGTCGCTATGCAGATTGTACTCATCTAAATGAACCAGAGTGTATGATCAAGGATGCCGTTAAATCAGGGCGAGTATCCCAGCCTCGTTATAAAAACTATTCCACGATTCGAGAATCCCTGCCTGTCTCATGAAAATAGAATATGACCTAATAAAAAATGCGCCTGAGATCAGGCGCATTTTACTTTTTTTGTTGTGAATAAAAATTATTCCTAGCTACCAGACACTTTTATAAATAAAAAGATTGATCGGCATAAAACCGGGTAAAGTTGTTTTTGCGAAAACACAATATCAGGAGAACACTATGCCGACCAACCACTTGTATCATACATGGATTCAACGAATTAGTGGATTGCATCCAGGACAAAGAATTACCCAAACCCGCAATTTTGTTTTGTTGATATACGGGATTTACCAGAGTCGTTCAGTTTACTTGAGCCGGATCACTGGAAAAATACCTGGCAAAGCCAAGCTACAGAGTACCGTCAAACGTTTTGATCGTTTTCTCAACAACCCAGCGGTTAGCGTTCGTAAATGGTATCAGCCGATCGCTCTTCAATGGATGGCAGAACAGTTTGCGAGAATCGGAGAAATCCACTTGATTGTGGATGGCACCAAGGTTGGCTTTGGTCATCAATTACTGATGGTTAGCATTGCATATCGCAAACGTGCCATCCCGATTGCCTGGACTTGGGTCAAACATGTTCGTGGACATAGCACAAGCGGTAAACAAATTGCCTTGCTGGCCTATGTAAAAACGCTCATTCCGCGTGGCGCAGCCGTTTTTTTGGTTGGCGACACTGAGTTTGGCTCTGTAAAAGTACTAAAACAACTGGAGAAATGGCAATCTGGATGGCCCTGATGGACAAAATACCTGTGGCCGGTTTTGTTGCAGTCAATCCAGGTGGGCCCTATATCAACGATATTAAGAACTGGGAGCCAATTTTTGAAAAGAGCGAAAACTTCAACGAAAAACGCGGCTATTTTGTTGTGGGCGAGAAGGACCCAAACCTTGAGAATGTGAAAGCCTTGTATGAGTTATTGGTATCCAAGGGGATGGCTTGCGAATTTTTCATCTCACCTGAAATTGCCCACGATTTCCCGGATGATTTTAATCAGATATTAGCTCAGGCATTGAAATATATACGAGAATAAAGAAATCTAAGGGTAGTCACAATTTGTACCTGCCCCCGCATCTTTCAAGGAAACGGGTCCCTCAAAATTAATTCTTTACTGCATTGATAAAATCTGCTAACAGACCGTAGGCAGTGGTATGTGGGCCTGGGTCTTTCTCCACGACCGAAAGATCACCCAATACATCGCTTTTAAATTCGACAATGGATGAGGTCCCCTCCACGCTGTAAATCGGAGAGGTGCTGGGGATCAGTTCCGGTGCAACGCGGGCGATGATATTTTCCCTGTCTCGTTCGGCGGAGCAGATCAGTTTATAGCGCTTATTTTCTTTGAGTGCATTGGCAACCATTTCGGGGGTGATCTCCCTGATGCCTGTCCGATCTACATCCTGGGGTTTGAGGGGGATGCCCATCAATACGGTCACCAGCGCGGCAACCTTGATCGCTGCATCCCAGCCGTCCACATCGCCGGAGGGATCAGTTTCCGCGATCCCCACATCCTGGCAATGCTTCACAGCTTCATCGAACCTATCGCCTTTTTCCATGCGCGTCAGGATCAGATTCGTGGTCGAGTTCAGGATGCCTTTGAACGCCAGCAATTTTGATGCAGGAATGGCTTCGCGGAACAGGGAAAAGATCGGCGCGCCGTCCATCACGGTCGATTCGTGCAGAAATTTAACACCCTTCGAGGCAGCCAAATCCTGTAATTCTTTATAGGCGTGAACAACAGGACCTTTATTTGCAGTGCAGACGTGCATCCCCAATTCCAGCGCAGTCCTGACATGGTCAAGAGCTGGTTGACCGGTTTCGTGATTAACAGAGGTGTTTTCAAAAAGCACATCTGCCTGGGATTTGTGTATAAAGCCAAGCGAAGTGGTGATCGGCGTAGTTGTTAACATACTCAATGGACGTCCAGAGCGCACCAATTCCAGCGCGCCGTATAGATCCACCCCGCTTTGATTAACGAGAGAGCCGTGTCGTCCGGTTGCGATCCCGGTCGTCGAGAAGGTGATCCCATAACGTTCCTTGAGTTCTTTTTCTTTACGGATAAGCAATTCTGCCAATGCGCGGCCAACGTTGCCAAAGCCAAGAAATGCGAGTTTGTAATGAGGCATGGGTTTTCTCCAATTTGAACTGTGGTTGCAGGGACGGGGTTATTCCGCCTTTATAAAGGTGGATAAGGAAAAGCGCGCCGATCTTCAGGCGAGAGCGGAAATATTCGCTCTGATAAAATTCGTTCTGCGCGTGCATTTAGAGCAGCGATCTCTTCGGGGCTGAGATAAGGCTTCAGGTTGGCTGGCAACCCTAAATCACGGGCGAGTTCGCCGTGTAAGCGATCCAGATCATCCAGTAAATCGGATGGGATTTCTTCTCCTGCAAAATCCCATACCACGGTTCGTAATTTATCTTCCTGGTGAAGACAAACGCCGTGATCGATCAGCCAGATGGCGTGGGAATCCTCTTCAAAAAGGATATGGCTTCCCTTGCGATCGGCGTTGTTGATCAGCAGGTCAAAGAGAACAACGGGACGCAGGAGGGCTTTATCCTCGTCGCTAAAATTGAAATAATGATAATTAGGGTCGTAGGGAACGAAGCGCTGGAGCGAGCCGGGACCATAAGGAGCTTCGTCACGCAGCACGGTCAGGGGAACAAAACCCCAACCGAGGGCCTCGCTGATCAGGTAGGTAGCCACCTCACGTTGAGCGAGGGTATTGTCGGGAAAATCCCAGAGACGCTGCTCACCCTGTGATGGTTTGTAGACAGCCTTAAATTCACCCTTGGCATGGCGCAGTTTTACAAGGAAGGTATAGTTTGAACCGTGCATGAACTGGCCCTCAAGCTCAAGTTCACCTTCTTCTAAAATGGTTTGAAGTTCAGCAGGCATAAAATGAAATTTCACCAGAGAGCACACAAAGGGCACAGAGGTTTTTCTCTCTCTGAGTTCTCAGTGGTCTCTGTGATGAAAAAAGATTTAAATTGCCAATGCAACTCATTATTTAGTGTTTATGCCCGTTCTTTTTTGGGCAAAAATGACCCTCTGGCTCCATGGGCTCACCACATTGAGTGCAGATCTGTCGTCCGCCCTTGACCACTTCAGCGCCCCAGCGGGCCAGCGCACGGGCCTGTGCCCGGGTACACCAGAGGCGAACCACAGCGCCGTCTTCGGCAGGTAAATCTTCCAGGAGCAGTTCGCGGGAGATCAGGATCATTTTATCTTCTGCCTGGTCATAGCCCAGGCTGATCTCGCCAACACGAAAGAGCGGGTCCACGGGTGGGCTGATGCGCATCACCTCTTCAACATACCTGCTGGAGGCTTCAACAAGATCAGGATTCTGTTGCCTTACTTCAGCAAGGAATTTTTCGATACCGATCGAGAGCGAATCAAGTTGGATCTTTTCAATAATTACCGTTAAAACCTGCTCACCCTTCCAGGCATGCAGATAAAAGACACGCTGGCCGGGTTTCCCGATGGCGTCTGCTGTAATATGGTCTACTGGGTCAAGCTCATATAGTTTTTCTGACATGGATGATCCTCGATTTTTAAGATGCGAAAAGTATACCATCCACACGATCTTTTAATACTCCCATGCTATAATTTTTCTCTCATCAACCTCCCGAGGAGATCACTATGTACGACAAAGAAACTCTGGCAGAACTGGAAAAAATACTCAACGAATGGGAAGAGGGGACTCTCAAGGAAACTACCGACCGATTCCCTGAAAGACAGGATAGATTTATGACGACCTCCTCTGAGGAAGTCGAGCGGCTTTATACGCCTGCCAGCATCCCGGATTTCGATTACGCCCGTGACCTGGGCTTGCCCGGCGAATACCCCTTTACGCGCGGCGTTCACCCCACCATGCATCGTGGCCGTTTGTGGACGATGCGCATGTTTGCCGGATTTGGGACCGCAGAGGAAACGAACACCCGCTTCAAGTATCTCCTCGACGAGGGGCAGACCGGCCTTTCGATTGCCTTCGACCTGCCCACCTTGATGGGCTACGATACTGACGCCCCCGAAGCCCTGGGCGAATTTGGCAAATGCGGGGTTGGCATCTCCTCCCTGCGGGATATGGAGATCCTGCTCGAAGGCATCCCCCTCGACAAGGTCTCCTCCAGCATGACGATCAATTCACCGGCCTCGATCATCTGGGCGATGTATATCGCTGCTGCTGAGAAAAAAGGGGTGAAACGTGAACAGTTGCGCGGCACCCTCCAGAACGATATTCTCAAAGAGTATATTGCCCAAAAAGAATATATCTTCCCGCCCGAACCCTCGATGCGCCTGGTGACTGACACGATCGAATTTGGCACCAATGAATTACCCCAATGGAATACGATCAGCATCTCTGGCTATCATATCCGCGAGGCAGGCTCAACCGCTGCGCAGGAACTGGCCTTTACCCTCGCCGATGGATTCGAATACGTCCGCTGGGCGTTGGAACGTGGCCTCGATATCGACGATTTTGCCCCGCGTCTCTCACTCTTTTTTAATTCACATAATGATTTCTTTGAAGAGATCGCCAAATACCGTGCGGCCCGCCGTATTTGGGCGCGCGAGATGAAAGAGACCTTTGGGGCGAAGAATCCCCGCTCGTGGCTGATGCGTTTTCATACCCAGACCGCAGGAGCCTCGCTGACTGCTCAGCAACCAGAGATCAATGTTGTCCGTGTTGCGCTTCAGGCTTTGGCCGGGGTCCTCGGCGGAACACAATCCCTGCATACCAACAGCCAGGATGAAGCGCTTGCGCTGCCATCCGCAGAAGCCGTCACGATTGCCCTGCGTACCCAGCAGATCATCGCTGAAGAATCAGGCGTGACAAACACGATTGACCCTCTTGGTGGCTCTTATTTTGTCGAGGCGCAGACCAACCGCATCGAGGCACAGGTTTATGATTACTTCCGCCGGATCGAAGATTTGGGCGGGATGTTGCCAGCCATCGACAAAGGGTTCTTCCAGAGCGAAATCTCGGATGCGGCCTATCGTTATCAGCGCGAGATTGATGGAAATGAACGTCGGGTAGTTGGTGTGAATGCCTATAACGACGATAAACCGGTCAAGATCCCGATCCTCGAGATGGATCCGCAGGGTTATGAACGACAGCTTGCCCGTCTCGAAGATGTTCGCAAAACACGTGATAATGATCAGGTTGCAAAAAGCCTGGCTCGTTTGCGCAAGGTTTGCGAAGGGTCAGAAAACACGATGCCCCATATCCTCGACGCCGTCCGCAGCTACGCCACGCTTGGCGAGATCGTCGATGTTATGAGGGATGTCTTTGGGACATACGAGGAGCCAACCTGGATTTAGCTGCCAGTGCCCGGTAGTCAGTTTTCAGTAGACAGTAAAAGCGGAGAGTTGAAAAAACTCTCCGTTTTTTTATGGACAGTTCCTCCCCTAAATATAAAGAATTTGGGGGCACTCTTCGAGTATGCTATGCGAAGGCTAGTCCATAATCAAGGGACATATTTGTAAAGGATAACCTTGCGAGAGTTTCTGGTTGAGATAAGATAGTTTTTATTCCAACTCTCGCAAGGTTGGCGTACTACAATACCTTATTTAGAAATGCACTAGGTGGAGGCCAATTTAAAACTCTGCCGATGAATACGACTTTTCCCCAGTTTCTGGATCGCCTTCCGGTGCAGCCTCGTTCCATAGCCTTTATGGCGGGACAACGTGTAACCCGGAAATTGCTCGTCGAGAATACGCATTTGTGCATCTCGGGCAGTTTTCGCCAGGACCGAAGCAGCTGCGATCGTTAATGAACGCATATCACCTTTGACGAATTTCTCCTGGGGGACCTCTATGTCGGGGAGATCGAGATAGTCGGTGATCAGGTAATCGGGGATCAGGGATAGGGATTCCACAGCTCTTCTGGCAGCTAATCGCGTAGCGGGGAGGATGCCGATCTGATCGATTTCGGCGGGGGAGGCAAATCCCACACTCCAGGATAATGAGGCCTCTTTGATCAGCGGCTCGAAGCGTTCCCGCTGGAGGGCAGTCATCTGCTTGGAATCACGGACACCAGCCAAAATCTGCGTGAGTTTTGGGATGTTGGGGAGGATCACAACTGCCGCAGCCACCGGCCCGGCCAGGGCGCCGCGTCCAGCCTCATCAATCCCCCCGATTTGTAAAGATCCTTTTTCCCAGAGTCTTTTTTCAATTTTTAGATCTGGGAATTTAGGGAGTGTACTCAGATCAAACTTTTTTCTGGTCATAAAGGCCCTGACGGGCGTTTTTGCGGATTTGGATCAGGTCGAGGAACATGCGGAAGGAATCGCGGAGAACGTTGATCTTGCTCTCATTCTTGTAATACCAGGGGATGGGGAGCTCAACGATTTTATAGGCGCGCAGATTGGCAATAAAGAGAATTTCGATGTCGAAGGCCCAGCCATCGATACTTTGGTATTGGAAAATATCTTCGGCAATCTCAGCACGGAAGCCTTTGAAACCGCATTGGGTATCGTGGAGTTTTGGCAGGGCAAGCAAACGGATGAGCAGGTTATAGATACGTCCGGTAAAATGGCGATAGCCTGGCTCATCATAGCGGATGGCCCCCTTGACTTCACGGGAAGCAATAACGATATCTGAATTGAGATTGGGCGGGATAAAATGTCGCACTTCTTCGATGGGCATGGAAAGATCGGCATCGCAAAAAACACGATATTGTCCTTTGGCTTCGAGCATTCCACGTTGGACAGCCAGCCCTTTTCCAGCTTTCTTGTTTTGAAGAACGCGCAGATTGGCATATTCCTTTGTCAATTTCTGTGCCAATGCATAGGTTTCGTCGCTGCTGCCGTTCTCGACAACGATCACTTCGGAAGGATAATCTTCGCTTTCGAGAAAAGTGAAGACCTGCTTCAGCGTATCAAGAAGGCGCTTTTCTTCGTTATAAGCAGGGATGATGATAGAAAGAAAGGGTGATGTCATTAGCTAGGCAAAAAACAGTATGCCGATGATGAAAGCGATCAGGAGACATACCACGATTGCGCCCAAAATCCCCAGAACTGCGAACTGTTTCCCCGTCATGCCAAAATAATCTGTTGAGGCTTTTTTTGCAGGTCGACGGGCGGCTACTCTGGGTGTGGGTGTTTTGGCAGGTATTTCATCGTCAAAGGCGAATCCAATTTTCCCCATATCATTTGTGGTCGGAGATGCCTTTGGTCGGTGGGGATTCACAATAGCCTCAGCAACTTCGTGGACATCTTCCGCGCTCATCACAGGCGGGTTTTGAGTTAATGATGCTGCAAAACGTTCTGCTGCATCGCTCATTACGATCCGTACAATCGGACGCTCAGAGGCTATATGCATGGTAGGGTTAACCGATAGAAGGATTGGCTCAATACCCTCAGTCAATTCAAGGCCTTTGCGCTTTAGATAAACATCCACTGCTTTGCCAAACTGGGCTGTACGTTTAAGGAGATTGATCCCTGATTCTTTGAATTTTCCGTCTGAAATAACCCCCCATGAATCATTTCTGGCGCGGTATGAGCCTTGTAAATGAGTGACAAAAATGACCTGGATGCCGGGCGGACCGATCAAGATTAATGGGATCGTGATCTCCGAGTTTTCGAGCGTATGATTTCGAATCAGAGTGAATCTTTTGTCCAGATGTTTTTTGAGGATCGCAATCGCTTTTTGCTGGACCTGTAAATTGGGATACCAGGAAAACCCATATTGCAGTGTGCCCTGAATTCGATCGATAAAGCTGACTGACCCGTCTTCATTGATAAAGGGTGTATTATCAATAATTCTCATGGAGAATACCTTTTCTTAAAAGAATTGACTTGTCAATTTTAGCACAAGCGGCCTAAAACAAATACGCTGAATTTTCTGATAAAGATTGTGTTGCGACATTTCTAAGGGAAAACCGCCGACCAAAAAGATAAGCTGACAGTTGATGGTCGGGGCGGGCGGATGAGTCCTGTTCCCTTAACGGGAAAACCGCCGACCAAAAAGATAAGCCGACGGTTGATGGTCGGGGCGGGCGGATTTGAACCGCCGACCCCCGCGTCCCAAACGCGGTGCGCTGACCGAACTGCGCTACGCCCCGAGCGGGAAGAGTATAATCCCAAGCATGGATAACCGTCAAGCATTCAAACCGTTGAATTGGACGGGTGTGTTTCTTGTCTGGATTTCGGCTTGCTTGTACCTAACAGGGTGCTCGCCAGTCAATTTATCGACACCTGCTCCCACGCCGTCTCCTCTTCCATCGTCCACCCCACCTGTGCCCACTCCCACGTTGGTGAAGCCGACCCCAACCCCTGAAGGATGCCTCGAGCAGCGTGGGCAAGTTCATCGGGTCGCGTTCGATTCGGAGGCACTGCCGCAATTTATGATTTACCTCCCTGCCTGTTATGATGCCGATCCCGATACACTTTATCCCGTCCTCTATCTTCTGCATGGACAGGGATTTGAAGATGATCAATGGATCCGTTTGGGCGTTGCGGTTGCTGCCGATGACATGATGTGGAGGAATGAGATTCCCCCTTATTTGATCGTGATGCCTTTTGATAAAGCCTCCTGGCGTAGTGTAGAAGATGATTATTTTGGCGAGGCGCTGGTAGCTGAGCTGATCCCCTTTGTGGATGAGCACTATCGCACTTTGGCGAGAAGAGATTATCGAGCCATTGGCGGCCTTTCGCGTGGGGCGGGCTGGGCGATCCGGTATGGGTTGACACGATGGGAACTTTTCAGTGCCTTTGGTGGACATTCTGCGGCGATCTTCTACAAGGATAATGGAAAATTGGATGATTGGCTCGCAGAGATTCCTGCCGTCTATATGCCGGAAATTTATTTGGATATTGGCGATCAGGATAAAGAACACGGCTCGGCGTTTTTGTTTACTGAATTATTAGTTGAAGAGGGCGTTTCCCATGAGTGGCGACTCTTTTCGGGAAATCATGACGAGTCATATTGGAGCGCACATGTGGATGACTATTTGCGCTGGTATGGGGGTGTATTTAGATAATGTGGAGGGAGTGCCTAAACCACAGGATACAAATGATTTTGCGAAGCGAAGCAATCTCATTCTTCGGGTGGGAGATTGCTTCGACGATAAAGCCGTCTCGCAAAGACGCGTCTTTTTATGTTTTTGAATTTAGACACTTCCAATGTGGATATGCACTTGACCATAGAACATATGTTCTGGTAATATAGTTAGACTTCTTTTTTTCAATTTGCCAGAGTGGATTTTCTAACCCTGCCTGAAATGCTCTCTCCCTGCATTCACTCTTTTGCTCATAAATAATTCCTAGAGAGAGATGTGTTTGGTATGTCAGAAAACGGATTTGGTTTTATGAGACGTAGTTTGAAGCGCAAGATAGAAAAACTTTTGCGCTCTCAGGCTGCACCTGGTCGCAAAACCAAACTCCCCAGTCAATTAAATACCAAAGATTTGGTTGTGGCGCTGGATGATGCGGTATTGCAGAAATTATCAGAAATGGCACATCAAGACGATATGGATACTGGCCCCTTTGTCTTGAGTTTGTTGAATGAGGCTGCACATGGGCAAGATTCTCAATATTTGGTTGATCTCTGGCAACAGCTGACCAGACGTGAACAGGAAGTGGCAGCACTGGCCTGTCAGGGAATGACCAATCCCGAGATCGCCGAGGCCCTTCATATCTCGGGGGAAACTGTCAAGAAGCATATCAGCAGCCTATTGCATAAATTCCAGATCAGGGGAAGAGGGGTACTAAGGTGGATGTTGGAAGGCTGGAATTTCGATAATCCCAAGACGCCCTGGAAAATATGAGGAAAATCCAGGTGCTTTCGTTGCCGGTATCACGGTACTTAATTGAACCGCGAAGAGACGAAGGGCCCGAAGAAAAAACAAAAACATCATGGAAAAAGCGCGACCTCGTCCTTTTTATGGTTTCAAAACCTAAAACCTTTGTGTTCTTCGCGCCTTCGCGGTAATAACCCCAGATCACGTTTAAGTGCCCTCCTATTGCGCTGCCTCCCCCATAGGGGTAGATGGAATTTCTGATAAATTACTCTATAGGGAATAGACGAAGCCGATAAAGTTAATTACAGTAGGGGGATGAATAATAAAGACCAACTGACTTCTAAAAATTTAATACTTATCACCGGGCAGCGCAGTTACACATACTCACAGATGCATGTGCTTATCGTGGAGTTGGCGCTGTTGGGCCCGCTGAAATTATTGATCGGGGGAAATCGTTATGATCATTATGGGATCAATTATGCCCTGGCTGCGAGAAGCAGTCGCTATGAGCATATCCTGAAAGAGCATATCTTCCTTTCACGGGCAGAAACCTGCTACCAAATGGTTGAGTTGTTGATCCAAACGCAGGCTGATCATAGACCAAGTTTGGTGCTGGATATTTTGGCCACTTTCCACGATGAAGGCGTTCCTGAGCGAGAAATCAACCAGCTGTTATTTGAAGCCATTTCCGCTCTGCGTCGGTTAAGTCAGCTGGCAACGGTAGTGGTCAGTGCCTGTCTGGGACAGAACCGACCTCATTTGTTGAATGCGCTGGAAAAGGCAGTTGATCGAGTCGAATATCCACCAATGGAACCTCCGGAAGCTATTCACCAATACAACTTGAGCGAGTGATTGATGGGACATACCGTACCGCCATTTACATGGCAATACCAAAAAGAAAAGATGTATTTCAGCAAATTCCGGCGTGCTTTGTTGCTGGCAGAAGATAAACGCATTTTTGATGATCTCTGGAATAAAGCCGAGTTCCATATCCCTGCTGCGGAAAAAGCATCCCATCCCCTGCCAATTACTACGATTTTGATGATGATGAATCTGGAACAGCAAAAAACGATTCAGCAACTTGAGAACAAAACCAGAGCTCAAGCCCAGCTCATCGAACGTTTGGAGAAGGCTTTGAAAAAGAATCAGGCTCAATCAATTTACTTAACGAATAGATTGGAAAGCATCGAGACCGAGGTCGAAGCCAGGCTACAGGCCTTTCGGGATGAGATGCTTTTGATCAAATATCCGGAGTATATCTATGCCCCGTGAGGTGAGGGGCTGGCTGCTATCGGTTTATGCCGATCAGGTTGAGGGTGCAGTGCTCTGGCTATTGGCCGAGGATGGGAAGCGCCACCGCCTGACGCAGCCCTTCCAAACCACCTTTTATATTTCAGGGGATGATGGACGTTTGAAGAGTATCCAGGCTGATTTGAAAAAATTTTATCCTCGACCCAAAACGGCTTTCCTGACCCGACGAGATTTATATAGTGGCATGCTCCCGGTGCTGGCGATCCAGGTGGATAACCCGGTTGCCCAGCAACGGTTGTTTTATCGTATGAAAAGATCCTATAAGTGGATCCGTTATTTCGATGCCAAGATACCGTTCCCGATCCGCTATGGGGTTAGCAAAAAGGTTTTTCCAATGGCAAAATGCAAGGTGCAGGTGGATGATCAGGATCAGATCCTTGAAATTGAAGCCCTCGACAGCCCCTGGGATATGGCATTCGACCTGCCACCTCTGCGCATCCTTGCGATCGAGCCAGATGTGGATCCTCATCACGCAACGCCGGCATCTCTGACTATCCAATACGAAGATGTGCAGCATACTTTGAGTCTGTCAGATGAGCCAAGGCTGCTAAAGCAATTTCAAAGCATTCTGGATGAATATGATCCTGATGTGATCTTCGCCCGCTGGGGGGACGGTTGGCTATTTCCTTTTTTAATTGCAAGCGCGAAGAGGTATGGAATAGATTTCAATCCCAGCCGGGATGAGGGGCAGAAATACCACAGCATTCAGGAAAATACCTTTGAAAGCTATGGGAGCATCTATTTCAGGGATCAGCAAACCCGTCTGTTTGGACGCTGGCATATCGATCCGAAAAACTCAACGATGGATATGGGGTTCAAGTTCAGTATGCGCTCGGCGATTGAATTGGCGCGGGTTACCAGCGTGGACGTGCAAACTGCTGCCCGCAATAGCCCCGGTTCCGGCTTTACCGCCATGCAGATCAGGGAAGCATTTCAACGGGGAATCCTGATCCCACTGCATAAACGCCAGACCGAGCGCTATAAATCCGCATGGGGTTTGAACTTTGCAGATGGAGGCGGGTTGAACTACAGGCCGATCGTCGGGGTCCATAAAGGTGTTGCCGAGATCGATTTTTTCTCAATGTACCCATCGATCATGATGACCTGGAATATCAGCGGGGAGACGGTAGGAGTCAGGGGAAAGAAAACGCGCATCATTCCCGATAGCGGTGTGCCCATCACCCAGGATGTGGACGGTCTGGTAGCGAGTGTCCTCAGACCATTGCTTAAAAAGAGACTGAGTGTCAAACGCGCAATGAAAAAACTTGAAAAAGATGATCCGCAACGCCAGATACTCCAGTCTGTTGCCGATGCCCTTAAGTGGTTGGGATATGTATCTTTTGGCTATCAGGGATATAAGAATAACCTCTTTGGCAATATCCAGGCCCATGAAGCGATCTGTGCGATCGGCCGCGAGACCTTGGTCACTTCCCTTGAAACAGCTCATGAAATGGGTTTTAGGGTCCTGGCTGCCAATGTGGATAGCCTCTTTGTACAGAAGGAAGGCGCCAAAGTTCCCGATGATTTCAAACCACTGATGGATGAAATCCTCTTTCGAACTGGTTTGATCATTGAGTTGGAAGGCATCTTTGATTGGCTGATCTTTACCGCATCCAAAATGAACCCTCGGATTGGGGCGGCCAATCGCTATTTTGGCAAATTCGATGATGGCGGTCTAAAAGTCAGGGGGATGGCACAGCGCAGATCGGATACCTGCACCTGGATCGCAAATGCAGAGCGAGAGATCATGGCGCTTTTGGCAAGCGAAGCCGATGCAGCCAAATTGGCTGATTTCATTCCACAGGTGATCAAACTCACCCAGACATCGATCGAAGAACTGGACGCGGAGCACGTACTGATCGAAGACCTTGTCTGCCAGACAAAACTATCCAGGGAACCCGCCGAGTACAGAGGCAACTCCACCTCGGCCAAGGCCGCCAGACAATTGGCTGCTGAAGGAAAAGATCTGCGTGTTGGGCAAAGAGTGAAATTCATTTATACACACGGTGAAAAAACCAATATCTTTGCCTGGGGATTATCCATTGAGCAGGACTATTCCCTGGTAAGCAAAAAACGCTACAAGGAATTGCTGCTGCGGACAGTACACCAAATCCTGCAGCCCCTGGGATTGGAAGAAGACGATCTGCTGAGCCTGGTCTATGACAACCGCAGGCAGCTTGCTTTCGACTAGCTAAAAAGCTGGTAGTGGTAAAAAAGACTGAGGACGTCATTGCGAGCAAAGCTTGCGAAGCGAAGCAATCCCCAAACTAGTCCAAGAGACTGCCGCGTCAGGCTAACGCCTCCCTCGCAGTGACATTGTATCGCTTCAACTCAACCACTACCAAAAAACCTAAGAAAAGATCAGTCACACCTTTGAAAGCATCCCTGTTCTAACGTATAATCTGCCACATGTCTCTAAAACTGGAAGAAGTTGAATATATTGCAAAACTGGCGCATCTCGATCTGAGCGCAGAGGAGAAGGCCCGTTATCGCGAGCAGCTCTCTGATATTCTCGATCATATCGCCATGTTGAATAAACTGGACACCTCCGGCATCTCCCCGATGGCGAATGCTGTTGAGGGCGCCAGCCCTCTCCGCGCGGATGAAGCACGGGAGCCGTTGGATAGAGAGGCCTTGCTCAAGAATGCCCCGGACGCAAAAGATGGGCAGTTCAAGGTTCCGGCGGTTTTTGGGGAGAAAAGACAGATTCTCCCCCCTCCTGAGGGGGGAGCTAGAGGGGGGCAGAAGTGAATCTCCCCGAAACGCTAAAAGCCTTGGAGGATGGAAAAACCACGAGCCGCACGTTGACCGGGGCTTGCCTGGCGCGTGTAGAAGCATTGGATCAGTCCCTGCACGCTTTTCTGCATGTTGACAAAGCTGGCGCCCTCGAACGTGCCAGCCAAATGGACGCAGCAGATTTGCCCCTGCGCGGGATCCCGATCGCGGTCAAAGATGTGCTCATGGTCGAGGGGATGCCCGCCACCTGTGGCTCAAAAATCCTCGAAGGCTTTATCCCGCCTTTTACCGCGACGGCAGTCAAAAAATTACAGGATGCCGGGGCGGTGATTATCGGAAAGACAAATACCGATGAGTTCGCGATGGGCTCCTCGACAGAAAATTCCGCGTATGGTGTCACTCACAACCCCTGGAATCTGGATCGGGTGCCCGGCGGCTCCTCCGGCGGGAGTGCGGCAGCCGTCGCAGCGGGAATCGTCCCGGCAGCCTTGGGAACGGATACCGGCGGCTCGATCCGGCAGCCGGCCTCTTTTTGCGGGATCTCTGGGATCAAGCCGACCTATGGACGTGTTTCCCGTTATGGCCTGGCAGCCTATGGTTCTTCACTGGATTCTGTCGGTGTTCTGGGTCGTTCGGTTGATGACCTGGTTCCGCTTTTTGAGATCATGACGGGCAAAGATCCCCTCGATGCGACCACGGTGGATCCTTCGACTGCGCTCCTCCCTCTGGTCGCCGCTCAGGATGATGGATCATTACAGGGTACGAGAATCGGCGTCCCGGCGGAATATTTTGTTAAAGGGATTCAAGCCGAAGTTGAGGGAGCGGTCCGGGAGGCGATCCAGACGCTGAAAGAGTTGGGAGCAGAGATCATCCCCGTCAGCCTGCCGCATACCGAATACGCGCTTCCCGTTTATTATATTTTGGCACCTGCCGAAGCTTCGGCAAATCTGGCACGCTATGATGGTATCCGCTACGGGCCGCGTGAAGGCGAAGACACCTTGCAGGAAATCTACCGCCAAACCCGCGGAAAACGCTTTGGCCCCGAAGTTGAACGGCGGATCATGCTGGGAACTTACGCCCTCTCGGCCGGTTATTATGATGCCTATTACGGTCAGGCGCAGAAGGTGCGCACGCTGATCCGGCGTGATTTTGAACAGGCTTTCGAGCAGGTGGATGCGATCGCTGCCCCAATTGCGCCAACAACAGCCTTTGAAATTGGCGCTCATGGTGACGATCCACTGGCGATGTATCTTGAAGATATTTTCACCCTTCCGGCAAATTTGGCGGGGGTGCCAGGTTTGGCCATCCCCGTCGGTTTTGATGGGGATCAGATGCCGATCGGGATGCAGTTGATGGGGGCAAATTTCAGCGAAGAGCTGTTATTTGGCATCGGGCGTATTTATCAAGAAGCGACCGATTGGCATACGATGAAACCATCTATTGCGTAATGCTTTTAAACACAAAGGTCACGAAGGTTCACAAAGTAAAAACATTTTTTTCTTCGTGCTTCTTGGTGTCCTTTGTGTTTAGGCTTTTCTACAAATAAGGAAATTCTATGAATATCTTTCTGACAGGTGGCGCGGGCTATATCGGCTCTGCCACTGCTGAAGCATTACTAACAGCTGGAAACCAGGTCACGGTTTATGATTCTCTGGTGACGGGATACAGGCAGGCTGTGCCAGAGGGTGCGGAATTTATCCACGCCGATCTGGGCGATGAAGAGGCGCTCAAGGCTGCTTTTTCCAACCGGAAATTTGATGCAGTCATGCATTTCGCTGCCTTTATTGAAGCTGGTGAGAGCATGAAAGACCCGGGCAAATTCATCCGGAATAATCTGGTTAATTCCTCACGGCTGATCGAAGCAGCTGCACTCGCCGGTGTCGGACGTTTTGTGCTTTCCTCCACAGCGGCGGTCTATCAATCCAGCGATGAGCCGCTCCGTGAAGAATCCCCGCTTGGGCCAACCAATACCTACGGCTATACCAAATTGGCGGTCGAGCGTATTCTTGATTGGTACAGAAAGATTCACGGGCTCCATTTTGCCGCCTTGCGCTACTTCAACGCTTCCGGCGCAATGCCGGGACGCGGCGAGGCGCACCAGCCAGAGTCGCATCTGATCCCGCTCGTGCTGCAAGTCCCCCTCGGAAAGCGTGAGCATATCGGCATTTACGGCACTGATTATCCTACCCGCGATGGGACGGCGATCCGTGATTATATCCATATTGCCGATCTGGTCTCCGCCCATCTTCTCGCCCTGGATGCCCTTTCCGGGCAGGATAAGCTGGTCTACAACATCGGCAACGGGAAGGGATATTCCGTTAGTGAAGTGATCGAGACGGCCCGCACGGTGACCGGAGATTTGATCCCGGCTGTCGAAGCCCCCCGCCGCCCCGGAGACCCGGCCCGACTGGTCGCCTCTTCAGAGAAGATCCGCCGGGAACTGGGCTGGCAGCCGCAATATCCCGATTTGAAAGATATTATCGCTTCGGCGTGGGCGTGGCACGAATCCCATCCGAATGGCTACGAGGAACTAAAATGACCTTTCTGATTGTCCTGATCGGATGGATATTCTCGCTCAGTTTCCATGAATTTTCTCATGCCCTGGTCGCTTATTTTGGTGGTGACACCAGCGTACGAGAAAAGGGGTATCTGACCTTCAATCCCCTCAAATATACCCATCCGGTTTATTCGCTGCTGCTGCCTTTGCTCTTTCTTTTCATGGGCGGGATCGGTCTCCCCGGCGGCGCAGTCTATATTGAAACCTGGCGATTACATAGCCGAAAGTGGAGGAGCGCGGTCTCGTTGGCGGGACCCGCAGCCAATTTGATCCTGATCATCCTCCTTGCGATACTTTTCCGCTTTGCCCCTGTAAACACGACAGGTATCTGGCCCGGGCTGGCTTTTCTGGGCTTATTGCAAATCTATGCGCTGGTCTTAAATCTCATCCCTGTCCCGCCTTTTGACGGATTTGGCGCGCTTGAGCCATTTCTCGGCCAGGATATTTTGGAGAAAATCGAACCGATCCGTGGGATGATGATCTGGATCGTGATCGCCGCCCTTTGGTATGTCCCCTTTGTTAGCAATCTCTTTTCCACGCTGATCTTCTCCATTGCCGATCTCTTCAATTTCCCTCTGGACCTCGTCGCAGTGGGATATCAGCAATTCTTTTTCTGGAGATGATGATTGCAGTTCCTGAGCGGAAGGCGACAGCTTTTGAGCCTGTAGTCGAAGGATGGGTTATGCTACTGCCGCTCTTCGACTGCGCCCTGCTCCGCTCAGAGACTGGATGCTATTTTTATCATGGTACTCTTGATAGAGTATTAAGATCAAAATCTTAACGCTTTCAAAAATGACCTCAACGTCCTCTCCCACTTTCCATATCCGTGATCTTCCTGTCTATGGCGATGCGCTGCTTGCCCCAATGATGGGATTTTCAGATTGGCCCTTCCGCTCGCTTTGTCGGGAGCTGGGATCGGCGGTCAGCTATACGGAATTTGCGCGTGCCGAGGGGTTGATCCACAATATGCGGCGTGTAGCCGAGAAGCTGGAATATACAGAGGCTGAGCGCCCGGTCATCTTTCAGATCTACAGCAACGATGTGGACTATATGGTCGAGGCTGCGCTGAAAATCCAGGAGTTGCGCCCCGATGTGATCGATATCAATATGGGCTGCCCGACCAAAGCAATTGCAAACGGTGGCGCAGGTGTCGGGATGATGCGCACTCCGCTCAAGGTGGCGCGGCTATTCAAGAGGCTGACCCGTGAGCTGGAGGTGCCCGTCACGGCAAAAATCCGGATGGGCTGGGATGATTGCCAGAATTACAAGTTGATCTCCCGGATCGTTGAGGAGAACGGGGGTTCGCTGATCGCCATCCACGGGCGAACGCGGGAAGGTGGACGCGAGAGCAAAGCCAATTGGGATGTGATCGCTGAGATCAAGCAGTTGGTCAAAATCCCTGTTCTTGGGAATGGGGATGTAAATACCGTTGCCGATATCGCAAAGATGAAAGCGCATACCGGCTGTGACGGGGTCATGATTGGCCGCGCCGCGATCGGGAACCCGTGGATATTCTCGGGGATCGACCGGGATCAGGTCACGCTCGATCAGGTCCGCCAAATGATGGCCAAACATCTCGAGCGGAATCTGAAATTTTACGGGGAGGAGCTGGGGATCAATCTATTCCGCAAGCATGTTGTTCAATATATTTCTCCTTATAGAACCAGACGCCGTTTCCGACGTGAATTGTTGACGCGGGAGACTGCAGATGAGTTTTTGGCCTTGCTGGAGAAGATCAATGATTATCAAGCAGAGTAGCATCTTTTCTGCGTTTATTCTCCTCGAGGCATTTTCATTTTAATCTTGTATTAGTATGAATATCATGTATAATTCCCCCGTTAATTTTCTGGCGTCCAAATGGGCGTTTTTTTCTTTGAGGCTGGAATGAATAATTCGAAATTTAAACATATCCTGTTTGGAGAACCTTTTCCGACCAGCATGGCGATTCACGAACGCCTGGACAAAGTGCGCGGTTTGGCAATTTTTGCATCGGACCCGATCAGCAGTAACGCCTACGCAACCGAAGCTGTGATGAGCATCCTGATCGTTATCGGTAGCGGGGCTCTTTCGATGACCATGCCCATCGTGATGGCAATTGCCGCGTTGGTGCTGATCGTGGTCTTCAGCTATATCCAGACCATTTTGCATTACCCCAAAGGTGGCGGCTCCTATATTGTGGCCAAAGATAATCTTGGTACGCTCCCTTCGCTGATTGCGGCCGGGGCATTGCTGACAGATTATTCGCTCACTGTTTCTGTTTCTGTCTCCGCCGGGATCAGGGCGATCGTCTCCGCTTTTCCTGAAATTTACGATTATCGCGTTTTGCTCGCATTGGGAACAATTGCGATTCTGACGTGGATGAACTTGCGTGGTGTCCGTGAAAGTGGTTCTGTCTTTGCGTTTCCTACCTATGCCTTTATCGGCGGCGTATTCCTGGTGATCATGATTGGCCTGGTGCGCAGTTTCGGGCTTTTTGGTGTCGCTCCTCTCGCCCCTCAAGTGATTACTGGAGAGATGCTGACCGAAGACCTGACCCAACTTGGCATGATCTGGATCTTGCTGCGCGCTTTTGCTGCGGGTTGTACAGCCCTAACCGGCATCGAAGCGATCAGCGATGGCGTGCAAGCTTTCAAGCCCCCTGAGGCGAAAAATGCTGCTCAAACAATGGTAACGATGGGCGTGATCGCGATGACCTTATTCGTCGGGATCAGCTTCTTAGCCACATACTTGAACTTGATCCCTGCCCACCACGATAGCCTGCTTTCACAACTAACGCGTACCATCACCGGCGAAGGTTTCATCTATTACTGGGTGCAGATTTTTACCATGCTCATTCTTGTTCTGGCAGCCAACACCGGCTATCAGGATTTCCCTCGTCTTGGCTATTTCCTCGCCCGTGACAAATTCATGCCCCGTTGGTTGACCAATCAGGGCGACCGCCTCGTCTTTAACGGTGGCATCATCACTTTGGCAATTGTTTCTTCCATCGTCGTTATCATTTTCAAAGCAGACGAATTCGCCATGCTGCCCCTTTACGCCATCGGTGTCATGCTCTCTTTCACCATCTCGCAATCAGGCATGGTCAAATTGTTGACCAAAGTTTCCAAGCTGAAACCTGGTGAGACATTGGACACGCTTGAAACACATTTGCATCATGAAAAAGGATGGCAATGGAAACGGATCGTCAACGCGCTTGGCGCAACCACCACAGCCATCGTCTTTATCGTTTTGGTCGTCACAAAATTCGCCGAGGGCGCCTGGATTATCGTCCTCCTTATCCCGCTCATTATCACCATGTTCTACAGCATCCATCGCCACTACGACAATGTTTCCGAAAATCTCAGCACCCGTAACCTTGAAGAAACAGAGATCAGCCATGTTGCCGATGTAGTTATCCTGCCGATTGGTGATGTGCATCGCGGCACATTGCGCGCCCTGCAATATGCCAAACTAATCACGAAAGATGTTCGCGCAGTCTACATTTCTACAGATGCTTCGCTCAAAGAGCGTTTCCTGCGCCGCTGGAAAAAATTCCCCTTGCTGACCCAAAACGTCAACCTGATCGGCATCGACTACGATTACCGGGATGTTCTCACACCGCTTATCGAATATATTGAGCATGTTCACAGCGTAGAATTCCCCGATCAATCGATTACCGTTATCATTCCCGAGATCCTGACAAACTCCCTCCTCTCCAGTGGCCTGCATAACAAGACTGCCCTGCTGCTGCGTGGACGCTTGCGCCATTATCTTGACATCATTATCATCGAGATCCCCTTCCACATTTTGCCCCCGAAGAAAAAACCGGAATTCAAACTTACAAAAACGGTGGATGAAGTCCCCGCCCCGCTCGAGGACGAGGCACCTGCTACCGATTAAAACAGTTTTTTCCCCACAATAAAAGACACCGGGTTTTTGAATCACCCGGTGTCTTTTTATCAATCAGTGAGAATCTGTACAGTTCCTCCCGAAGGATACCGGGACGGTGTAGTCGCCTGTGCCTGACAGGTGAAGGACGGATTATGCCAATGTCGCTCTTCACCCGTTCGGGTACAGGCGATTGCGCTCTGCTCCGCTCAAAGACTGAATTTTTACTTAACCTACGTCACTGCGAGCATTTTTTCGCGAAGCAGTCTCCCTTGTTGTGAGGGAGATTGCCGCACTCCGCTACGCTACGTTCGCAATGACATCAATTTACTTTTTCGAACTTCCAGCTCATTGCCTATCTTAAACAAAGACGCCGAAGTTAGTCAAAAACTCGGCGTCTTTTCATCTTAAAATAAGTAGTGATTAAATAACTTTTCCTTTTGTCGAAGAGTGTCACGCTACAAGCGTGACCTACATCATCAAACTAGACGTAGGTCACGTTTCCAACGTGACATTCACGGAAAGCAATTTACGTCACTTCCACATCATGGGGATGAGATTCTTTCAGACCAACAGCTGTGATCCGCACCAGGACGGCTTTCTCGTGCAGCTCTTCGATGCTGTGGGCATTGGTATAGCTCATCCCGGATTGCAACCCGCCAACCAGTTGCTTGAGTATTTCCCGGGCCGGGCCGCGATAGGGAACCGCCGCTTCCACGCCCTCAGAAACATAATCTTCGATTTCCTCTTTGGTGATCTCACTTTCGCCTTCGCGGGATTTCCGTGCCAAATTCGCC
The DNA here is from genome assembly GCF_982879505.1 of Candidatus Desulfolinea nitratireducens. Lineage (NCBI taxonomy): Bacteria > Bacillati > Chloroflexota > Anaerolineae > Anaerolineales > Candidatus Desulfolinea > Candidatus Desulfolinea nitratireducens. Next base: position 1,521 of record NZ_CEYOSI010000028.1, on the reverse strand, counting down.
TGCAGGGAGGCCATGCCGCGCGAGACTTTATAACGATGCCCTTTTCGGGTGATGACCATACCGGGACTCTCGTCGGCACCGGCCAGTAAGCTCCCGACCATGACCGTGGATGCCCCCGCTGCCAAAGCCTTGACGATATCCCCTGAAGTGCGGATACCACCGTCGGCGATAATGGGGATCCCCTGCGGGCGGGCGACCGCGGCAGATTGCATTACGGCTGTAAATTGGGGCACACCTGCGCCTGCCACGATGCGTGTGATGCAGATCGAACCGGGACCAACCCCAACTTTGACTGCGTTCACCCCGGCATCAATTAATCGCTGGGTCCCTTCGCCTGTGGCGACATTCCCACCGATGATCTGAGCCTGGGGAAAATTCACCCGGATTTGCTTGATAATATCAATTTCCAGCTTTGAGTCGCCGTGGGCAATATCCACTACGATGCAATCTGCCCCTGCCTCTAGCAATTGCTCGACACGTTTTAATTCACTTTCCTTCACACCCACCGCAGCGCCAATCGCCAGCCGTCCTCGCGTATCCTTGGTGGCCTGGGGGTATTTGGCCTTCTTCATAATATCCTTGAGGGTGATCAACCCGGCCAGACTGCCATCCGCGTTGACCAGGGGCAGTTTTTCGATGCGGTACTCATGGAAAATTTGCTCAGCTTTTTCCGGTTTTGTATCAGGCGCTGCAGTGACCACTTTCTTTGTCATGATTTCTGTGATCGGTCGCTCGTTATGCTTCTCAAAGAGCATATCCCGGGTGGTGACGATTCCAACTACGTGATTGGAGTCATTCACGATCAGAATGCCGCCGGTTTCAGTTTCTTCCATCACCCGTCGTACGTCGCCCACCGTGCTGGTCTCATGGAGGGTGAGCGGATTATCGACTACAAAGGAGACGGCTTTTTTCACTTGTTGGATCTGCCTGACCTGATCGGCAATGGTCATAAAGCGATGGATGATACCGATCCCACCCTGACGCGCCATTATGATCCCCATTTCCTTTTCGGTGACGGTATCCATATTGGCAGAGACGATCGGGATTTGCATCTCAATATCCGGGGTCAGTTGGGTCTGCGTCGATAATTTGCGACGTGATTTCACATCCGAATATTGGGGCGTTAGCAGGACATCATCGTATGTCAGCGCTACTTCCGGTAAGATTTTCATCAACTTCTCCTTTGGCTTTCTCAGACGTAGAAAAGGCGGTTTTCTGCATATTTTATAATCACTCAACCTCCCCAGAAATGTCTCTGCGAGGAGCATGCTATTGCGACGTGGCAGTCTCCTAAATCAGTATATTGCTGTATTTCTCTGACCGCATGGACGTTAACGTCCACGCAAAGCCAAAGCCCGCAACCCTAAAGGGTGCTTCGCGAAAGCGGACTCTCTCGTTGCATGAACGAAAAAGTCCCATTATTCTAATTGTCATTTTTAGATACCAAAACAGCCATTCCCCGTGATTATATGGCAATCAGAAATATACTACAATGATATAATGAAAATTGTGAACGAGGAA
>NZ_CEYOSI010000027.1:0-24427 GCF_982879505.1 Candidatus Desulfolinea nitratireducens | reverse complement strand
GCTACTTAAAGAACACACTTTCTGAAAGCATAGGTGCAACGCACTTTTAAAGTGCGTTGCACCTACTAACAAAAGGTTCCGTTTTATACATAAAAATACTTATGCCTATTCTTGAAGGAATTTCCCCAATCATTGATGTTGATCAAGTATTAAAAGCCCAGGGGGCCGACCCGGAGATCATTCGCAAACGAAAACCGCAACTGGTCAAAATTGCTCAAAACGCCTTGGAACAGGGATACCCATATCTGGATTTCAAGGTTTTATTCCGGGAAATAGATGTACTCTCCCTAAAACACGAACGATTAAAGCTTGAAGATCAACATGAATTGAAGGGGAAATTAATTGCAGAACATTTGGGACCGGCAGCAAAAGTAATTCTCATCCTTTGCACAATTGGATCGAGATTGGAAGATTATTCGCTAAACACAATCAAATCTGACCCGGTAACGGGATTGGCATTGGAGGGGGTTGGTTCAGCAGCGGTAGAAGCGCTTGCAAATGCAGCCTGCAATTATTTTGAAGAAAAAGCCCATGAAGAGAATTTGGGATCAACAATCCCGCTTAGCCCGGGGATGATCGGTTGGTCCGTGGAAGAAGGACAACCGCAAATATTTAAATTACTGGATACCAATGAAATTGGTGTCAGTCTCACCACCAGTTACCTGATGCTACCCAGAAAAACGCTCTCCATGGTAATCGGAATAGGGGCTGATATAAAAGCGGGTGGAAAAACCTGTGATTACTGCACGATGAATGAAACCTGTGCATATCAACACCAATACACCTCATCCCATTAAAATTTCCAAAACATTGAAAACCAAGATGACAAAACGAAATATAACCCTGATATACGGCGAAGAAGAAAAAAAGCTTGAGGCCGAAAAAGGTCAGTTATTGGGCGATATCATTGCAACAACTGATCTGCCACTGGAACAACCCTGCGCAGGGAGAGGCACCTGCGGCTTATGTAAAGTGATCAATGAAGGAGGGCTTACAGAGCCTGACGAAGTTGAACTGGAGCATCTATTACCGGGGGAAATCACAGTTGGCACTAGGCTTGCCTGCCGTGCAAGAATCCAGGATGACACCTCTGTGATGCTCACCCCGGTGGCCGTTTATTCAAATAAGGCCTTTCGGGGTAGCTCCAGATTTAAAAGAGAAAAAGATATTCCCCTGGGGTTGGCAATTGATTTAGGCACTACAACGGTCGCTGCTTATATCACGATGATGGATAACGGAGAGGTTTGCGCTGGAGCCGCCACGTTAAACCAGCAGGCTGTCTTTGGAGCAGACATCATTTCCAGGCTGGATTCAGCCACAAAAGATCCAGTCATCGCAGAGAGATTACATAAGCTGGCCCTGGCCTCGATCAATCATGCCATTGATGCCCTCAAATTATCTAAAAATATTTTGAGACGGGTGGAAGTTTTAACCATTGTTGGAAATCCCGCCATGCACCATCTGCTGGCAAAACTGCCGGTAAATAAACTGGCTGTTTCGCCTTTTCAGCCAGTGAGCAATTTGGCGATAAAGGACGCCAACAAACTTTTAGGCGGATTTTTTTCGGGACACGCGCAAGTCAACTTGCCACCCCTGGTCGGCGGATTTGTTGGTTCAGACGCATTGGCCTGCCTGGCCTATTTTGGATTCGATAATCCTCCCGGCCCGATTGCTGCCATTGATCTTGGCACCAACGGAGAGGTCATGGTTACCGACGGGAAGCGAATTCTCACCGGATCAACAGCAGCTGGTCCAGCCTTCGAAGGAGTCAATATCTCCTGCGGATGCCGTGCAGTGGATGGCGCTATTGTCGATGTGAATATTCTTGATGAAGAAATCCAGTTCAAGACCATTGCGGATGCCCCTCCAGTTGGGCTGACCGGTTCAGGGCTGATCAGTGCAATCCATGAGTTTTGCAAAATTGGGCTTATCCATGAAAGTGGCAAGATCAATTTAGAATCACCTTATTTCGAAAAGTGGGGAACCCAGAAAAATAAAATCCGTGCCATCCATATCGATCAAGGGGCAAATATTTTCATCACCCAAAAAGATATTCGGGAGCTGCAAAAAGCAAAAGGTGCCATCTGGGCAACCACTGAGATTTTAATGAAGAAACTTGATCTATCGCCCGAAGATCTCCAGAAGATCTACCTGACAGGATCCTTTGGCGGGAAAATTGAGGTTGATTCTGCGATAGGGATCGGAATGATCCCCAGGGTGAACAAGGAAGTGATTGAGTCTGTTGCCAACGGGGCCGGTTTTGGTGCGGCACTCTTCCTCTCTGATAGCGGTTTTGCTCTCGGAGAAAAAATCGCAGCCGAGGCCGAACAAATTGACCTGGACCGGGCAGCAGATTTCACCAAACTCTTTATTGACGCGTTGAAATTAGGAGAAGTCTAACGCAATATTTGCCAGATGCATTCAATGTGGGGAATTTGGGAGTGGCTAAAATCGTGAGTAAAGCCTTATCCGTCATTGCGAGGAGAGTTTCACCCGACGAAGCAATCTCCACGACGAACAAGAGGATTGCCACGCTCGCTCCGCTCGTTCGCAATGATAAATACTCACCAAATTAGGCACTCCCGCGAATTTCGAAGCGGTACGATTCAGTCTCAAGAGTGTTATATAAGCCAGATACCCGAAAAACAGCTAATGGACAAATTGTTTAAACACCGCACAATTATACGTCTTTGCAAGACAGCTTGACCGTCGAAGCAATCTCTCTCTCGGTTCAGGAGACTGCCGCGCTGCGTAAACTCCGCTCACACGAGTACCCTGAAGGGCATTATGCCCAAAAGGGTAGTGACGTAGGTTTGTACGACCTTTATTTGATTTATCCATAAGGAGGAGGTTTTATGAGTGAGAAATATAAAGTATACGGTTATCGCTGGGTAGTATTGGTCGTCTTCATGTTCATCAACCTGACTATCCAGATGTTGTGGATCACCTATGCCCCGATCACAGGTCTGGCTGCAAAATTCTATAATGTCACAGATTTGCAGATCGGCATGTTATCGATGGTCTTTATGATCGCTTTCGTTCCCCTCTCCATTCCTGTTTCATGGGTGATCGATACCTACGGGTTCCGAATCGGTGTTGGGATTGGTGCGGTTTTGATGGGCATTTTCGGCCTGATGCGTGGTTTCGCAGGAGCGAATTACACTTTGGTGCTGTGGAGTACCGTCGGGATCGCCATCGCCCAGCCATTTCTGCTCAACGCCTGGACCACCGTCCCGGCCAAATGGTTTGCGGCCGAGAACCGCGCTACCGCTGTTGGGCTAATTACATTAGCAAATCTGGTCGGTGTCGCCTTGGGGATGGTGCTCACCCCGATCCTGATCGAGACGATGTCCATCGCAGATGTGCAGTTGGTCTACGGCGGAATCGCTGCTTTTTCGGTGGTTTTATTTCTGCTGCTCGTGCGTGAAAAACCTGCCGCCCCACCTTGCGCCCCGGGCGACGAGACTCGTGCCCTGATGCTGGATGGCCTGAAACATGCCCTCAAGATCAAACCTTTCTGGCTCTATCTTTTTATTTCCTTCATCGGGCTGGGCATCTTTAACGGGTTGACCACCTGGATCGAAGCGATCATTCGTCCACGCGGATTTACGCCCAATGATGCTGGCACGCTCGGTGCATTGATGATCGTTGGCGGCCTGATCGGCGCAGTTGTCCTGCCTGCCCTCTCCGATAAACAAGGCAAACGTCAATTCTATATAATTTTAGCTTTTGCAGGATCAATTCCAGGTCTGATCGGGTTGACCTTTGCCACATCCAGTGCGCTGCTATTTGCTTCAGCTGCCCTGATGGGGTTCTTCCTCGTCAGCGCCCTGCCAATCGGAATGCAGTACTCTGCCGAGATCACTTATCCCACCCCTGAGGGGACATCAAATGGGCTGATCCAGCTATTTGGACAGGCCGCAGTGGTTTTCGTCTATATCATGGAAGCAATGAAAACCAGCGATGGTTCATTTACCCCGTCACTATTGCTTGCCATTGGATTGCTCGTTCTGAGTGTTGGGATTGCTACACAGTTGAAAGACCCACAAAAGGGATCCTGAATATAAATCCCCCCGATTCTAAAAACTGACCCTCGCCGCAGCATACTGCGGCGAGGGTGACATCACCATTTCCCAGCCCCTCTTCTCCAAGCATCTCAAATCAAAAATATTTCAAATCGTTTTATATTTTAAGGGAAACTATCAAAAACCTTAACTACAATCCATAAAATCATATTGCCTTGCAGATGAATTCCGATATAATAAACTAAATTAAGCAGATATATCCAGTAAATTTACGCCAAGGCAGCATCAGCGATGGCAATCGAAAAACAGCAAACCCTTTTTGCACTGGACTGTGGCGCAACCAATTGGCGCTTATATCGTTCTGCGTACAAATGGACTGGAAATCGTGCTCAATTAATTAGCGAACCGCAGGCTTCGCCTATAACCAGTTTTATCGACAGAAAATTACCGGCTGTCATCTGCCTGGATCCTGAGGGGGCCAATCTTGAAAGTTTTGGGGAAATTGCCCAGGAACGCCTGGAAGATGAGCAAAGCCGGGAGCGAGTACGGGAATATTTCAAACCTTGTATCGGCTCCCATCTGGAAGAAAATCCACTGCCCCACCAAAAACGATATACCCACACCCAAAGCATTTTGTATACCAGATTGCTGTTATCGACAATTCTGGATCAAATCAGACAGGAGAAATGGAGGGCAGAAGCCTTTGACGATCGGCTGTGGTTTACATTCGCCTATCCAATTCACTGGCGCTACGATCATGGCGGGATAATCTTCGCTGAGTATCAACAACTTATCCAGGAGTGTTTTGGGGAGGATTTCAGGCAAATCCGGTTTGTAGCTGAACCAGAAGGAGCTATCCTAAGTCTGCAACACCGTGGATTACTGGAGAAGCAAGGGGGCGTAACCCTCATCGTTGATGTTGGAGGCAGCACCACCGACATCATTGCTGGCGAAGTAAATCCTGCCAATGGTCATCTCAACTTTCTGGGACGCTATGGAGAACCCTTTGGTGGGGGTTTGTATGATGCCGAATTGGCTAAATATATCGCAGACGAAATGAAAATCCCCGCATCGGCGCTCGCCGATGATCCCTCTGCCCTGGTTTCATTACGGATATCGGGCCAGCGCCTAAAAGAATCTCTAAGCCGCCAAATGCTGTCACCGGGTAGAAATAAGGCCATCCACCAACGCAATCTGACATTGGTTATGCGAGATGGCACTGTTTTTCGTCGGATCATTGCACTTGATGAAGCTCGGTTTCAAGAGGCCACATCACATTTGGATATCGATTTTCGAGACCTCATCAATCGTGCCCTGGAAGTAATTGCGATTTCCCAGAGTGAAATAAAACAGGTAGTTCTGGTCGGAGGTGGGGCACAACTATTCACGATCATGAGATTTCTGCGCGAACGCTTTGGCGTAGAGCGAGTTATATTGGCAGACAACCCGGATGAAGTTGTGGTCCAGGGGATCGGATTAGAGTACCAGGCTTCCTTTGATACTATTGAACCGACGATCATCTTTCCTGCCCAGACATCAGAAAATATTGCAAAAGAAGGGCCTGCTTCCCTTTCCCCTTCCTGGTTCCTGCAGCTCGGAGACGATCGGTTCCCCCTTCATCAGGGGATCACAAAAATGGGGCGTGGGGAAAGCAACGATATCCAAGTAGATGATATCAAGGCTTCTCGGCTGCATACAGAAATTTCAATGAGTAACGACAAATTGGAAATTTTTGATAAAGGCAGCACCAATGGAACATTTATCAATGGTCAACGCCTGAAAGCGCATGAACCGAATGTGTTAGAAGTTGGTAATATCATCTCAATCGGAAAATTAAAGTTTGAGGTGATCCGGCAAGAAGAATAAATAGGTGGCTTATGGCTGAAGAAACTCAAATCATTTCATCGGAAGATTCTGAACCAGTACCCGGGGAAAATATTAGCGCCGAGACATTGATGGCTGCTGGGGATGCCCTGTCAAAATCGATGCTATTCACCTTAAGGCGTGACTATCTATATTGCTCGGTTTTAGAGGAAGGATTTGTTCAATTACTTCCTGAGACCCCTCCGCAACAACAAGATATTGCCTTTCTCGAGCTGGAACAAGTCGGCAAATCCGTTGATGGATCACCCCAGGAATATATCAGAGCGATTCAGACCACGCTGGCAGCTTGTCATGATCCACGCTATCGGCTGATCTTTCTGATCAGCAGCGATGGTTTGCGCAACAAGATTTTTATCGGGATCAGTGCTCAAACGGGGGGAACTCAGCCCAAGATATTCGCAGAGCAATTGGGCCAATTCCTGAGTTCAAATTGGCCCGGAACGCGCGTTCGCAGCGTAACCGATTACAAACGTATCGTGGATCAGGTGCATGTGCCTTTGAGCACCTACCGATACGCCCGTGCCTTCACCGGGATTCCGTCTACAAAATTAAGCAATATTCCCAACGAATATCCGCAAAGCCTGGATCGCTTCATGCGTGGCCTGCGCGGAAAGCCTTATGTCTACATGGTTGTTGCAGAGCCGATGTCGGAAAAATCTGTTGGTGAGATTGTGAGCACTTGTCAGACATTATCAGGCCAGGTACACGCCTTTACCAAATCAACTATCCAACGTAGCCAAAGCTCAGGACTCTCGGAAACAAGCACCAAAACAGAGGGTGATACGACCACAGAAGGGTCTACCAAAGGAAGAACCGACAGCGAAACTGCCAGTAAAACCAAAGGCGTATTGGGTACTTCGCTCGAAAAATCAACAGGCGCGAGCAAGGGGCTAAAAGCTGCCGGGCTGGCAGGTGTATCCGGACTGTTGCTGGCAACTGGTGGACCTTTTCTGCTCTCGGGTATGCTGGGCATGTTCGGGCAGCTTCTACCTTCCACAGGGTCATCAGATACAACCGGGACAAGTACCTCTGAATCAGACTCCTTGAGCCGTTCATCCAGCCTTTCCACCGGCGAATCCACTACCAGCGGGGAATCGCTCTCATTTGGACAAGAGTATCTCAACAAACATGCTGAGGCCTGCATAAAATTGTTGGAAAAGACAACTGAGCGTTTCGAGGTTGCCCGAGCCCAGGGCTGCTGGAATGTTGGCGTTTATCTCGTCAGCAATCAGGCAGAAGCTGCAACTCAGGCGCAGGCTCAATTCAAGGCTTTGGTCAGCGGGGAAAAGAGTACAGCCGAACCGATCCGGGCCCACGACCTTGGAATACTTTGGGATGGGCAAATTCAGGTTTCACTGGACGCTTTTCAACAGCCGCCATTGCGTCTTTTTGCACCACAAAACGGGGAACAATTGCATCACCCGCTGGGGAAATTCTTTGAAAACCTGACTACACCAATGAATACCGACGAATTATCACTCCTGGCAAACCTGCCTTTACGTGAGATACCTGGTATTCCCACGCAACCAGCAGCCTACTTCAGCTTAAACCCTCCAGTACCGAATTCATCAACGCCAGGCCTGCAACTTGGACAGGTTCTTGAGGGTGGGGAGGAAATAGGCGATCTTAATTATGAGATTGATACCGATACCCTGACACGCCATGTTTTTATCACTGGCATCACGGGCAGCGGTAAATCGAATACCTGCCGACGCTTGATAGAAGAAATGATGACGCAGGGCAAAAATTTTCTGGTGATTGAGCCTGCCAAAGATGAGTACGTACAACTTGCCCTGGCATATAACAAGGCCAATACTTTTGATCGAAAAATAGCAGTCTACGTCCCCGGTCGTAAAAATATTGGTAAAACCCCTCTGGACCAATTACAACTCAATCCCTTTGATATTATTCGTATCCCAGAAGCTACTGCCCAGGTGATGCCCCATTTGGATCGCTTAAAATCCATCTTCAATGCCAGTTTTCCCATGTACGAAATCTTGCCCGTCATTTTGGAAGAAGCGCTGGTTGATCTGTATAGTAGTCAGGGCTGGCTGGAAGAGGAGCTCCCTCCAGATGAGGTTCAGTGCCCAACCTTGAGCCAAATGCACGACCGGCTTTCAGGTTTAATTCGCAGCAAGGGGTATGAGGAACGGATCACACTCAATATCACTGCGGCAATGAAAACACGAATAAGCAGCTTAATGCGAGGGTGGAAAGGGAATCTTTTCGATCTTCCAACATCTACACCCTGGGCAGATCTGTTCGACCGACCAGTTGTGATCAACTTGCAGCAAATGGGTGACGATGCTGATAAATGCTTCACGATGGCACTTTTGCTGAACTTCCTATATGAATATAGGCAGGCGCAACATGAGATCGAGGGGTCACCTGAATCAAGTACCTTGCGCCACCTGGCAATCATCGAGGAAGCACATCGCATATTGCGAAAGGCTTCGTCCAGCGTTGGAGAATCCAACCCCCAGGCAAAAATGGGAGACATGTTTTCAGATATCATGGCAGAAATTCGCGCCTACGGACAGGGGGTAGCGATCATTGATCAGGTGCCTGCCAAGCTGATTCCTGATGCCATCAAAAATACCAACCTGAAAATCATTCACCGTTTGGTCGCAGCTGACGACCGGGATGCCATGGCAAGCGCGATGGCTTTAACTGAAGACCAGGCCAAAGTGATTGCTCGCCTGAAAGTGGGGCAGGCAATCGTATCGGGGATTCAGGATGATATGGCTTCCTGGGTCAAAATATTTTTTTCACCAATCCCGCGACCAGACTAAATCCCATAAAACAGATAGCCCCGGAAGCAAGTTCAACAATGGAGGAAGATATGTCAGGCACACTTTCTGCAGAATCAATCAAAAAGACAATTACTTACTTCTATCTGTTATCCTTTTGCCCGCCAACAGATTTAGGAGCGTTCAAGGAACATGTGAAACCCTGGAAAAGGCAAATCGCCAAAGCTGCAGGGATGAGCGAAGCAAAGTTTTTCAAGGCAGCCATCCCCGAAGTATGCAGCCGGATCGTCGCCTTCCATGAAGATTCTCGTGAGCCAAGTCAATATTGGGTCGAAGCGCTTATAATAAAGGCCGGCAAGGCGGATGAAAACCCCCAAGGGGCCTATGACTTTCAGGAGGAATTATCCAAGGTGGCACGGCTACCTCAAAGAGCCTTACCTGAAAACCGTTTGCACCGAAAAAAAGGTTGTGCCTTTTGCCAACTCCCCTGCAATTATGGCTTTTTTACACTGGTTTCCGATCCGGATTTCGACACACTGCAGGATATGCTTGAAGCGGAGGTCAATCGGTCTGGAGATACAAAGTCAGCTATTCGTCCGGTCTGGAATTTCACTTTCTCACATCTTATTCAGTCTATAGATTTCGAAGAAGAATACACGATCCACCAGAGACACCTCGGTAATCTATCCTATTGCCTGCTCATGCTGGCCATGGCTAAATCACGACTGGCTTTACCAGCAAAACAACTGCAGGTTTATCAGGTAATAAATCAAAGACTTATGCAACCTAACAATTCTGCAAATAGGAATTGAGGCCTATTTCATTATCGGGCAGAATATATATAATAAAATCGTAACTAATCAGCCTCCCTCCAGATGTCTCTGCGAGGAGCATGCTTTTGCGACGCGGCAGTCCCCCACACTTTGCGGGAGATTGCTTCGTCGGGAAAAGCTCTCCTCGCAAAGACATACCTGAGTAGTTACATAAAATCAACAATAAAATAATAACCCTGACACATCACAAATAGCTTCTTACTCAATTCAGGACTGAACCACAAACCTTTACAGGCGTGTTTTCAGTCAGGAAAATGAGCAAGGAGCTTTTCGTTTTTCAGGCAAAAAAAGGAGTTTCAATCATAAGACAATAGAAGATACTCAAACTAAAGAGTTCAAACTCGAGGTCTTATTAATAGCATTTCAACTCTCCTCAACAGAACTCAAAGCCACAATTTGATCGCTTGTTTTCAAAATACAAATAACTATGATTAAGGAGAGATTGACATGACGGATGAAAATATTTTTTCAAACGAAGAGATTTTAGAATCTGGTGAAACCCGGAAAACGGAAAATCAGGAACTGGATGATGCCACCAATGAACCCCGTTCTTTTGTTGAAAAGAATGGAAATTATGAGCAAGCTGAGGCGATCCAGAATACACTCACAACTCTGATAGACAATGAAACAGTTAAAACCAGCCAATTGGAATACGAGCCCGGCCCCGTTCAGCAACCCCCGGATTGGGATCACGGTCCCCAAAAAGACGAGGTTAACCTGGAAGATGAGAACACCGTACAGGGTCGCCAGCCCAAGATTCGCGGTGATCTGAGCGATCTAGAGCCTGCTGGCTCAGATGACGATAAAGTTGAAGCGACTCCCATCAATCTGCCTGGTCCACAGGCCGCAGCCGAGATTTTGAGTAGTTCCTCCGTTTCCATATCCCAACCCGAAGACAACAGTCTGCTTGGGCGACAATCCTCAGCCCGAGACGATTTGGATCAGGTTACAGAAAACGAAGGAAGTGGAAAAGGTGACGAAGCTACCCCGATCAATCTGCCCGGTCCAGAAATGGCAGATACTGGTCTACCTACCACCGCCAAAGATAGCCTCAGTGATGGAAAATCCGAAGGTACCGCCAAAGACCCACTCACGGGCAAGGGCGGAGAGAATCAGAGCGGTTCAACTGGCGGAGAATCTTCAGACAGCCCTGTGATGGAGCAGTCAACAGAAGGAAATACACCAGCCGATGCAATCTCCGATTCAAAGAAAATCGGGCGTGGACTTGGTACCGAAGTTCCCCCCAGCGAAATTGACGGGAATGAGCCTGTCTATGAAGTGGACCCAAATGCTTCTGACCTCGGAAAAGATATCAACGAAGGTACCAATCAGGCAGAAGGAAAGACTGGCGATTTAGACCCCCAACGTATCGGTGACGGTCAACTCCCTGAAGAACTGCAAGTTCCCTTTGGCAAGGGCAAAGATGGCCTGCTCTTCCCCGGTGGAGGCAAAAACATCCCCGGCGGCGGACGAGACGATATACCCGGTGGGAGCAGCACCTCGGGCGGCGGGCCGCCGGTTGGCAACTATGGTCCAGGCTCTAAGGGTAAGGGTAAAGGTAAAGGAGATGCCGGTCAAGAACAACGGCAAAGAGATGTGAATATGGCCATACATATTGATAACGCACCTATGTCAGATACATCTGTTCCTTATATGGATAGTAATGGAACTGTATGGGTCTACGACAAGGAGACGGGATTCTGGTCTCCTAAAGCTAATACTATTGATGGCGACCAGCCAATGCCTTACACTGGTTCCGGTAAATGGGGTGGTGGTGAACATGATCCCGATGAGCCCGTGGGCGGCCCGGATGGTGATTCCGGCAAGGTCTTTCCAGTCTATTATGGCAACAAAGGTGCTGGGGGCGATAGAGGTGGCAGAACCCCCGGCGATAAAGACGGCGATGACGACTCAGGCAAATTCCTGGGCGACCCAGATCTCGGTGGAGGTTACTGGACGAATAAAGACCCCGGCGATCTGGACTACTACACCCCCGATATGCTTTCAGATGCGAATGCGAGCAAGAAAACAGGGAGAGGATAGCAAAGATGAAAGAAACTAATGAGACTTCTGAGAAAGAAGTTGAATCCAATCAGATCCGCGGCTCCGAACAGACGAATCTCGATGAGGTCACCCATGAGCCACGGGCTCACGTGGAAGAATCCGGCGACTATCACCAGGCAGAAGCCATACAGAAATCACTCGAAAAACTAACTGAAAGTGCGGCTGAAAAGGAAACACCTATTTCTCAGCCTGAGGGTGAAGGTCTTACCGAAGAAGTAAGTGTACGGGGTGATCTGGATCGTGCTACTACCGGTGGCGAGGGTAACAAAGATGAAGCTACCCCGATCAACCTGCCCGGTCCGCAGGCAACATCAACAATTGATTTAGGCGAAACCCAACCGCCCGTTTTGGACACTGAAAATGAAAGTGGTATTGGCGGACAGCCCGCTGTGCGCGGTGACCTGGATCAAGCCACTACCGGTAGCGAAGGTGGTAAAAAAGATGAGGCCACGCCAATCAATTTACCTGGCCCACAGACAGCAAATGCAACCATCTCAAGCGATGATACAAATTTTGAAAAATCTGAGGGTGGACGAACTGGCAATCAAACTATATCAGAGGAAGAACCGGAACCTTCAGTGTCCAGCACAGCCACTGGCCAGTGGCGAGGTTCAGAAATTCCACCAGGTGAATTACCGGCACTGGAAGAGATACCTACTGACGATGAGATGGAGGCAGATTCTGAGGGTGAGTTGCCTCCTCCAGACGAGGGAACGCAGGAGGGTGATGAGCATGATGACGCACCAGATTGGTATCTGCACAAAGATAAAGATGGCAATATCACCGTGGTGGATAAAAATGGCAATCCCGTAGACAGCCCTCCAAAAATCGTTAATTTCAATGGAAAGAACTATGCCATTTATCCGGGAGATGAGTTGCCCATCAAAGCGGACGGAAGTGTTACAGACCCTGAGAAACTTGCCGAATTCGAGATTTCTTCTTACAAAGCGTCCGGCAAAGGGATGCAGATCTACTCGGATAATGATGGAAATCCTGTTGTCGTGGATGAGAATGGCCACCCGGTGGGCAGTCCCCCGTCTGTCATCCAGGACCCGACCACGGGCAAGTATTATTTCATCACAGAGACCGATCCTGGAAAACTTAGTTCCTTCACCAAGTCGGGGAATTTTGCTGAGGCTCTTTCAAAAGGGCTGATCTCTGAAGCGCCTGATTACAAAGCGTCCGGCAAAGGGATGAAGATCTACTCGGACACTGAAGGGAATCCGGTTGTCGTAGATAAAGACGGCCACCCGGTGGATAGCCCCCCCGCTGTCATCCAGGACCCGGCCACGGGCAAATATTATTTCGTCACAGAGACCGATCCGGGAAAACTCAGTTCCTTTACCAAGTCAGGGAATTTTGCTGAGGCTCTCTCAAAGGGACTGATCTCTGAAGCGCCTGATTACAAAGCTTCCTCGAAAGGGATGAAGATCTACTCGGACACTGAAGGGAATCCGGTTGTCGTAGATAAAGACGGCCACCCGGTGGATAGCCCCCCCGCTGTCATCCAGGACCCGGCCACGGGCAAATATTATTTCGTCACAGAGACCGATCCGGGAAAACTCAGTTCCTTTACCAAGTCAGGGAATTTTGCTGAGGCTCTCTCAAAGGGACTGATCTCTGAAGCGCCTGACTACAAAGCTTCCTCGAAAGGGATGAAGATCTATTCAGACAATGAGGGAAATCCTGTTGTTGTGGATGAGAATGGTCACCCGGTGGACAGCCCCCCCGCTGTCATCCAGGATCCGGCCACGGGCAAATATTATTTCGTCACAGAAACCGATCCGGGAAAGCTCAGTTCCTTTACCAAGTCGGGGAATTTTACTGAGGCTCTTTCAAAAGGGCTGATCTCTGAAGCCTCTGATTACAAAGCGTCCAGCAAAGGGATGAAGATCTACCCGGATAATGATGGAAATCCTGTTGTTGTGGATAAAGATGGCCATCCCGTAGATAGCCCCCCGTCCGTCATCCAGGACCCGACCACGGGAAAATATTATTTCATCACAGAAACCGATCCGGGAAAACTTAGTTCCTTTACCAAGTCGGGGAATTTTGCTGAGGCTCTTTCAAAAGGGCTGATCTCTGAAGCATCCTACTACAAACCACCCGGATGGGGAGGAAAGCCTTCATAAGTTATTGACCCCCATAGCCTGCACCGGATTTAGCGGTGGCAGTGATGATTAGAAAAAGGCTGAGTTTTCTTACTCAGCCTTTTGATTTCCCATTGATTAGATCTCCTGCATAAGTCAAGAAACCAGCATGCTCTCGTCATCGAGAACGCTAATCCAGATTTCTATTATTCGTGTTCCCAGATGGCACACATTTCAAAGCTGGCTTCTGCTTCACCAGGATCACCCAATGCTTCAAGAATACCAGCCCGATCACACCATAACCAGGCATGGGGCGGATGTTCATCGTTGGGCACAAGATCAATAGCTTTCTCAATTGCAGCCAGAGCACCATCCATATCTCCCTGTCCAATTCGCTCTTGAGTAAGGCCCCAGCATCCGTCAACACTGGAACAGGAATTTCCTCCTGAAAAACTGGAGAAGGCCAGCACCATTATCGCGATAATCACTAAACCGATCACTGCCAATCCAAGTGGATTCTTTTTCAGGCGCTCCTGCCAGGAGAGCGATGGCCGGCTCTTTGATGATTCGACAGACTCCGATTTGGCGGGTTCGGGAGGCCCCGCCTCGGGGCTGATCGTTGTTTTGGGTACGGAGGCAGGCTCCTCCTCCGGCTGCGATACGGGTTCTCCCGTCATATCTGCAATTGTCTCTACTCCCATCAACTCTGTGGGTAGTTCAGAAAACTTTTCTGCAATAGGATTTTCATCCACCATAGTGGGTAAGGCTGAAACATCAGGGGTTTCCAGTTTGTCATCTCCATCAAACCGGGCAACCAACTCAGGTGACAGGGCATCATCGAAGGCGCCAAATAATTCTGCCGCAGTCTGATAACGATCTTTTGGCTCCTTCTCCACGGCTTTATATATGACTCTTTCCAAGGAGGCTGTTAATCCTGGCCGAAGTTCTGAGGGCCGGGGTAAAGGTTCATTAATATGCTTGTGGATGATCGCCAGGGGGGTGTCAGAGGCAAAGGGCACTTTACCTGTCAGCATCTCAAAAAGGATGATGCCCAGCGAATAGATATCGCTGCTATTGTCCAGATCCAACCCTTTGCCCTGTTCCGGGGACATATACGTGGGTGTCCCGATCAGCGAACCTGTTGCGGTAAATTTTATCTCGCTCATCATTCGCGCAATCCCGAAATCTGTAACGAAAATATCATTAACTGTATTCATCAGGATATTCGATGGCTTGATATCACGGTGAATAATGCCTTGTCTATGAGCATAGTCCAATGCATCTGCTATTTGCTGCAAAGTTCTTTTTACCTGCCCAATCGGCAAATATTTACCATCTTTTGATAATTCGGCCATTTTGGATTGTAAAGTTCCCCCATCAATGAATTCCATCACCATATAATAGATATCATCTTCATGTTCGAAATCATGGATCTGGACTATATGCGGATGCCGTAAGGCGGCCACTGCTCTGGCTTCCCGTTCAAAGCGTGCCAGAAACTCCTGGCCGTCAGAGAGATAGGTATGCAGGATTTTTATGGTAACAAATCGATCTAATTTTTCATGATGGGCTTTATAGACCTCAGCCATACCTCCCTTGCCGAGACGTTCGATCAACTTATACTTCCCCAGTGTGATGCCAACCATATTCGCCATAGATGTCACTCCCTAATGTGATTTTAATTGATCAACCTGTGAGTATTTTACATCATAAATCGGGGTGGAATATTTCGAAAAAAGTGGGGGCGATTTTTCCGCATCGCTCGCTGACTTGGCAGGTCTGATGATGAACTCTTATTGACCCGTTATCTCCTCATGGCGTAATTTTGGAAGCTACATTTAGCAGGGACACTGTAAATCAGGGCTTGAGCCAATGTTCATATTCGTAACTTAATTCCCCCGCGATCTCCTTCGCACGGTATCTTGCCAAGCTGACCCGTTCCACACGCCACCAAAGCGGCTCGCTCGAAAAGGCAGCCATCCGCTCGAGGACCTTCTCACTTGGGAATACTTCTGCGTACAGGCCGAGGGTCAAATGCGGTCTATAGGGCGCAGTGCGGAACTCGGGAGCGCCGCGTGAAAGAACTTCCCGCAAACGTGGGATGCCTCCCTCAGGGTCGCGTATTTCCAGAAAGGGCGCAGAGGCAAAGCTGTTCATGCCACCGATCTCGATCTCAAATGATTGACTATTTGCCTTATCCAAAGCCTGTACCTGAGCATCCAATTGGGTCTGTGTGAAATCATCGTTGTACTGATCTTCCTCCACCAAAAAGCCACATACAAAGAGGGTAATATGCGGCTGACGATGATAAGGTTTCAGCAGGTAACCCTTGAGATGCTCCCTGGCGGCGTTGAACAAGTTATGAATGGCCCTGCTCTGATCGCAACGCAGCACCCAGACGGCGTAACTTTCCCGTCCACAGCGCCATTCGGGATAATCGCGGATTTCAGCGGGGATGGTAGTTGGAACCTGAGAGAGCATTGATCTATTTTATTTTTAACTCTTCGACGCGGGAAAATTTATGATATTTGATTTTTTATGGGATAGATGGGTGTGATAGGGTGTTCAGGAATTCAGTATGTAATGATTTATTATTCCTAAGAAAAATCAAAAATTGGTGTTTGCACAGTGCGAACAGGAGTTTTCTTTCCGAGAATGATATTATGTAAGCTTTCAACTGTTGCAGGGGAGAAAAACTCTTCGCCTGTTTCTGTATTTACTCGTGCAGGAACATTTTCAACAATATAAAATTTTCCATCTTTGAATAAAGAGTAGGTCACATTACGTTTGACCGTTTTCTCTGTACTGTTTTTTTGAGACATATTTATCTCCTAATCATAAAGTCAATCCATTTTTCAAGATCAGGTTCATAAGCCGTTATAATTTTGATAAAAGGCAATGTTGAGTAGGTACACTGAATATGAAGTGGGAGGATTCGACGCGTGGTCCCAAAATCAGGCAACTTGGACCGTACTTATCATTTGGATAATCTTCAATGATGGAGCCCGTTTTAAGAGTTTCTCGTATTTCTTGAACAGAAATTCCGCGTAATAGAGTTTGGTCAACAGCGTGTTTGGAGAATTCGAACTCGTCTCTGAGAAACTTGATCCGTAGCTCCTCGATATTCGGCATAAATTGATTATACAGTATTGTTTATTTGCTTGAATGGATTGGAATTGCTGATATTAGTATTTATGCAGGACTCCGAGAATTTCTCTCGGAGTCCTTTTTTTAACAACTCGACTTTGTGATCTTGTTGGGGCGACCCGTTTTTGTAAAAAGAATAGTCTTTTTATAGGACAACGGGGCGCCCTTACGAATCACTCTCTGATCCTAAACACCTCCCCAGCGCTTGTTCCCTGCACTTCGGGGAAGTAGCTCTGCCAGGCATGGGCCGGGAGAACGCGATATTCACCGGCCTGCAGGGGGATCAGGGTGTAACTGAGGACGTAGGTCCCGGCGGGGAGATAATCTGCCGCCCACTCAATGCGCTCATCCCCAATCTGGGGATCGCTGAAGAGCCACCAGCCCCAACCATTTGCAAAGGGATTTTCAGGATCGTAGAGTTCTGTGCTTTCAGAGGGCTCACCCAGTTGGGCAGTTTTGAGACGCTGGTTGAGAATCTCCGTCCCGGCAGGGAAGGCATCTTCAACCATGACGTAATAACTGTCTTCCGGAAGGTTAAGCGTAAGCTGGACCTTGAGCTTTGCACCCGGGATCAACTGGGCTGTAGAGAGCGGAGGGCACTCCTCTTCACAGTCAAAATCAGTATAGACGCGGGAGATTTCCATGCCCTGATTAAGCGCGGGAGCGGTTTCAGCAGCGCGGTCAGCAAACAGGGCCGCCCGATAATAGAGTCGGCCAACGCCTTCGGCGCGGGTGATATTGAGGGCATTTGGCAGGGCAAGCTGGAGTCCATCCAAAAGCGTGGATGTCGTGACAGGGACAAGGGCATTTGCCTGCCCCGCGCTGATATTTGCCCCATTCAGATCTGCAGAGAAATCAAAGCTGGCATTCAGCTCTCCGGCGCCTTTCATCACCTCGGTCAGGGCCAGGAGGGACCAGGAATTCTCATAGGTCGAATTCCAATAGCCGTGAATATTGCGATGGGCGCTGAGATAGCGAACGGCATCCTGCAAGAGCGGATTGGCCGGATCCTGTTGAGCGAGGGCATAGATAACGGTCGCAGTTGTGTAATTGGGCGTGCCGGGGTTTCGCCAGGAAGTAGAATCGCTCTCCCAGTGGGCGCCGCTCGCCGAACGCAGGGCAGATGCTTCCAGATTGGCCAGCAAGCTCCGGGCACGTGTGTCGCCGGGCGTTCTGGATTCAAGGGTCAGCGCGAGCAAAGCCTGCGCCCAGGGGCTGAGTTCATCCCGCCAGAGATCAAGCTGATCCACGGCAACCGCATCCGCGCCGCCGGTCATCTGCATCACATATTGGTAAAAAGCCAGGCGATCCTTCTCCCAGGTTTCAGTACTGGCACTCCCAATAATGGGAAGCGAAGCGACATGTATATATTCGCGGGCGTTGACAAAAACAGTCTCATCAATATAGGTGCCTGCCTCACGAGCCTGCCAGAGACCAAAAAGAATATAGGCAGAAAGATAGGGATCACCTTTGCGACCACTGCCGCCAATAGACGGGGAGGCCTGCACACCAATCCCATCATTGAAATTTGTAGAGGTGGCATACCAGCCCCAGCCATGATCTTCATTTTGGCGGGAGAGAAGATGCCGAACACCCTCATCCAGCGAGGCCTCAAGACGTTGCTTCAATTCGGGATCATCCAATCCTGCCGTCTGCAAGGCCTGATAGGTTTCAATATTTGGCAGGAGATAGGAGAGGATTTCTTCGTTATTCGCGTAAGATGGCGGGACGGGGATCGCTTCCAAACTATCCAGAATGGCGGCAGACAGCGAGGGCGATAACTCGACCTCCAGCTTGCCACCGGTGGGGATAAAGCTGCGCGGCAAGGAGATCGCCTCTGTTTTTGAGCCAGCCTCCTCGAGCGTTCCCGCAGTCACAAAGGATTGCGGCGAGGTATAGCGCAGGATCGGCAATGATCCCCAAATCGGTCGGGTAATATCCTGATAAGACCCAAATTCTGAATTGAAGAGCAGCTCGGCAACTGCGGAATCCTGTGCGGTCCCCCACCAGGAAACTTTCGTACGTCCACCGGCTGGAACGGAGATCTCCTGTTCGATCATCTCGGGATCATCCAGCAGGAAGCCGATCGCCTGCAGGGTAACAGTCCCCGTCAGGGCTGCGGCGGTATTATTATGTACGATGGCTGCCATTTCAACATGATCGCCAACGACCATGAATCGGGGCGTAACCGGCCTGATGAGCACATCTTTTGTGCTGACCACCTGCATCTCTGCGCTGCCGACGAGGGTATCCTTCGTCACACCGCGCAAATCGACATGCCAGGTTGTCAGGTTATCGGGCAATACCACGCTTACTTGTGCCTGCCCATTGGCATCGGTTAGAACTTCGGCATTCCAATAGGCAGTATCGGGGAAATTATCGCGGACGACAGAAATATCTTCGCCACCGCCACCACCGCCCAGACCGCCTTGTTCCAGGAAAATACCATAAACACTATCACCCGACATCGAGAGATTCGTTCGAATACCGAGGCTTGATTTCTCGTAAAAGGCCGTCTCAATCGGGAGAGAGTTGGGGTCTGCCAGGGCCAGAGCCGCCAGATCAACCACCGCCAGGGAAAACTCTCCCTGCACGGGGCTGCCCTGCGCATCGGTCACAAGAATCCCAAAACTGACATCGCCGCCCGGTTCCGAGCGTGATGGTTGGGAGGTCAGGCTGACATTCAAAAGCTGCGCATCGGGCGCAATCTCGAGTTCAACATAGCCTACCCTGAAATTATTTCCACTTAGCAGAACTGCTGAGAAATAAACTGTTGGGGCATCCTCATCGCTGAGGGGGAGTCTATATGTCGTGCCACCCGGTTCAATTCCGATAATTTCAGATGTATGGATCGTCCCGCGCTCGACGGAAACCAGCGCATAGGTGGGCGCCTCGAGTGGATTCGGGATAAAGATCTGGGCGGTATCGCCGGGTTTATAGGAATCACGATCTGCCGTCAGGCGGATATGCTGGTGAGGCAGATTCGGCCATACAGCCTGCTCGGCCCCCGCCACCCAAAGCAGAATCTGCGTGGAGGCATTTTCCCCGCCCACATCGAGGATATAGGTCCCCGGTTCGGGAGGTGTAAAGGAGAGCCGTGCGATCCCATCGCTGCCCGTCACCAGGTCCACGTTACTGACGGGTGTATAGACGGGGATATAGATTGGGGGGTCGTAGGCGTTATCGGATTCCTCCCGCTCCCAGGCAATCTGTTGAAAATCGGCATGCAAGTTACGGTCCGCGGAGGGATCGCCATTCCAGTCAACGGTCAGAACATCAAAGCCCATTTCTGTCTCTTCGCGTCCCACCCAGAGATCTGATCGCAATCCAACATAAAATTCTTCAGGGTGAACCAGGGCGCTTGCACGCGCGCTGATCTGCTGGCCGCTTTCATCCTGGGCGGTGATCTCGAGGGTCAGTTCACGCGTCCCCTCGGGAATATCCAGATCATCGAGATCCAGGCTCAGAATTCCATCGGCATTGGTGAGACCTTCACCATCAGCGATACGGTCACCAAAATACCCAAATCCATCGTCATAATAGCCACGCAGCCAGCCAAAATTCAACTCACCAACGCGGTAGCCGGGCAAGCGGAAATAGCTGCCGTTTTCGTAGAGCGCCCACTGGACGGGGAGGTCACCTGCCGGGGCGTCAAAATAATAGCGGGCAGAAAGTTCTGCGTTGAGGCTGTCTCCGCTCTTGATCGCTTCGGGGGTCATCTCCAACTCGAGATTGATCTCCGGTTTGCGATAATCGGCAACCTGGAAGGATGTAGAAAATCCGAGATCCTGATTATGGAAAGAATAGTACCCGGTCCGACCATCTTCAGGGATCGTAAAGGAACCATTGGCCGTGCCGTAGGCAGAAAGGGTTGGGTTGAGGGTATGAATATTCTCCCCCCAACCGTCAGAAATGGTCAGCGGCAGGGAGGTCATCTCGGGCGCGTTATAACGGCCATCAAAGGCCTCGCGGAGAATAGCCTTAAAATAGACCGTTTGACCGGGCCTGTAAATCGGACGATCTGTATAGAGATAAACTTCGGTATGCGGTGGGCGGCGATCCACCGAAAGACCAAATTGCCACGGGGAAATATCATTGCCCCAAATAGAAGAACTAAAGCCGAAAACATCATCACCAGGCTGGCCGAGCAGGGCATAGTAATCCTGATAAGAGTCGCTCTGGGCCGGGATCACACCACGCCAAAGCCCGTCAATATCTGTTTGCCCGCTGGCAAGCAGTGTGCCCGTTTCATCATAGATCGAGACCGGCTCTCCTGCCAGGGGTGCATTTGTCCCCAGATCAGATGCCCAAACAAGGGCGTCTGTTGTGCCGAATTTAAAGACCAGATTAACATTGCTGGCAACCAGATAGGAGGGGGTAATATTATCATTGACTCCCCCTACTTCCTGAATACGCAACGAATAAAAGCCAGGGCTGATCTGCCCGCCATTTGCAAGAGAGAGGGCGATCGTTTTGCTTTTATTCTTTTCAATATCCAAATTCTGCCGCAAGGTGGTCGGATTCTCGGGCTGGTAATTTCTGCGGTTTTCGAAACTATTGGGCCCAAATAGAGGGAAGAAATCAACCAAAGGAACCTCGCCCAGGGTCAGATCGATGCTGGAGATATTGGTGGACTGGATATAAAAAGTTGGTTGATCTGCAGAAGAAAAATAGAGTTCTGCGCCGATATAAGGCATGGCAATTTTTGGTTTTGGCGCAGGGGTGGAAAAATTATAGATATAGCTTTGACCCAATGCCTGTCCCCAAACATCTTTCAACCCAGGAGAAACCGTGAGGGTATAGTTTTCTTCATGCGCAAAAGAGCCTGAAAAAGAAAGCTGGTTTTGGTAGACATAGGCTTCAAAACCAGATATTTCCGGGCTAAGTGATAGATAATCTTCGATGTTCTTCTCTTCAACATTGGTCGTAAAATATAACCGTCCCCCACCGCGTTCTGCGGTTACGCCCCCCTTTTCGGGTTTGGTTGATTCCACGTCAAAATCAGGAGAGGAAATAAGCGTCATATCCCAATCTTTTCCCAGCGAGGTTCCGCCCTGCGCCTGTGCTGCACCGTTCAACACAAAACGGTAACTGGAATTTCGGGCCAGGATTCTATCAACAATAAAAGTTACAGAACGGGCATCTTCCGACCATTCATATTCCCCTTCAACTGCGCCAGCAGGACCGAGCAGTGATAAATTTGACTCTACGCTGGCGGCGTCCATCGGTTGGTTGAAAATCAGGCCCAACTCCAGATCAAGCGGTAGCGGAATTTCTGTTGAGGGGGTAATTTCGAGCAGGCGCGGCTTCCCGGTCGTGAAGGACCAACTGATCGTCGTCCCCTCACCCTGCGCCAGCCTCGTCCCCGCAACGCTGACAAGATCGGCATTCAGGAGAGCATGATAAGTGACACCGCCCGCCAGGGCAGGTTCGGGATAAAAAATATACGTGCTCGTATTCAGCCATTCGCCGCGCCCCTCGGCGGCAGGTGCCAGTGAAAAGGCAGCCGGCAATGAGTCCCCATCTGCGCCAAGGGGAACCACAGGTTGATTAAAACTAACCACGACTGCCGAATCGACACTCAGGTCCACGCTCCCATCCTGGGGCAAAACTTGGACGGGACGCAGGGAATCTGCCACGTTAAAGGCATAGCTGAGGGATTCCTCCAAGGCGAGCCCGTTCGAGGCTTTCGCCCCCGTACCCAGCCCAAACTTCAGGCTTGCTCCCGCTTCCACAGGTTGGTCCGGTCTGAAGGCGACCGTGGCATCATCCGCCCAGACAAAGTCACCTCCCACAGCAGGATCAGCGTTCCAGGCACCTTCCACCGAAACCCGATCCATGGGTTGATTGAAATAAAAGACGATCTCTTCCTGGGTACCGATCTGACTTCCGCTCAACGGAACTGTCTCCACTATGGTGGGCGGCAAGGTCTGCGGAATTGGGGTCGGCGTCGCGGGGGACGCGATTTCTGTCGGGCCCACATCGGGCATCGAACAGGCTGAGAAAAGCAGCGAAAGGATCAGCAAAAGAAAGAATGATTTTTGGATGGGTCGGGGAGATGCGTGCATAAGAACCTCACATATAGAGAGTAATAGGCCGTCCTCATTATACTCTGAGCGTAGTTTTTTTTTCTTAAGGGATGCTATACTTATTTGCCTCATAAAAGGTAGTAGACAGCTGGATTTTCAATCTAACAAACGAATTAGTTCTCACATTTGTTCCCAAGGATTTTTTCAACACAGTTTGGATAAATAGGTAAACGATATGAAACCAAGAATAAAATTAGCCACAACCCAGACCCCGGATGGTGGGGAATTGGGGCTTTATAACCATGATGGGGATTTTCTGATCATGGTCAACGGTCAGGAATTAATGAGCAGCCGCCGTTATGAATCAGAAAAGGAACTGGCCCGGCTGGGCTGCGCACATCTGAAAAAACGAGAAGACCCCCACATCCTGATCGGCGGTTTGGGGATGGGGTATACCCTGCGCCAGTCCCTGGACCTGCTCGGTCCCGATGCCAAGGTGGTTGTCAGTGAATTATTGCCCGCTGTCGTTGATTGGAATCGAGAGTATTTGGGAGAATTGAATGGTCAGCCCCTGGAGGATAAGCGCACCGAGATCATCACCGGCGATATCTTCCCTCTGCTGGCGAACTCTGCCAAGAGCTTCGACGCGATCCTGCTGGACGTTGACAATGGCCCCAGCGCGATGACCGACGAGGGGAATAATCAGCTCTACACCGGGGCCGGGATCGAAATCTGTAAGCAGGCCTTGCGTAAACCCGGCGTCCTCGCGATATGGTCGGCTGCCCCGAGCAAGGAATTCGAGCAACTCCTGATGAGGGGCAACTTCCATGTGCGACGTTATAGAATCCCTCTTTATAAGGGAACTCATACAAAGCATGCCTATATTTTTATTGCAACAGAGGACCAAAACATCCTGCCGCCCGGCGGTGGTGAGCTTCGCATCCCGAAGAGGAAGAAACCAAAGGGAAAAGGCAAATATGATTGGCGCAAACGCTAGTTATCTATCCAAAAATTCGTTATGAAAGGATGTTAGATTTGCATTGCACTTCGCGAGTGCGTACCCAAAGGGCATGCTATTGCAAGTCGGGTTTTCAATGGGCATATTTTCTTGCTCGAAGCCGATGTGCAACGCATCATCCAGATGCAATGCACATCTCACCTATTTTTAGGATAGGCTCTAAATAAAACAAATAATCCCATCCCCCTGTAATCCCCCATTCCCAAAGAGGGGACCGTTCTCTTAATGGGACTTACGCATTTTTATAATCCTTACACCAATGCTCTGCGTTGGGAACCAAAATTAGCCGCGGCGCAGAGCGTTGCTATTAAGGTTATTTCTAACTACTCTGCCCGCACGGGCGTTAACGCCCGTGCTAATATGCTGAACCCGACTAAAGTCTACTGTGGGAAGTCCGCTTTCGCGAAGCAGCCTTCAGGGTAGTGGACTTTAGCCTTGAGCGTGGATGTTTACATCCATGCGGGCATGGTTTTCTTGTTTATTTATGTTATAAGCACAAAATCCGGTGAAGCCAGCTTTTTTGTATGAGACTGTTAATGAATGCCTGTTTCTAAAGAGCGTTGACCTGATGGTTGATTTTCATAAAA
>NZ_CEYOSI010000026.1:0-24782 GCF_982879505.1 Candidatus Desulfolinea nitratireducens | reverse complement strand
AGCAACATTTTGGCGATTTTTGAGCCTGTTGTGGGAGATTTTTATGAACATTTTTCGAACTAGGGGTTTTTCGACAGTCTCGTTGGTGCAGTTCCTTCCAATTGATATGTACTTAGAATTTAACTAAAATAGGGCTTGCATAACATACGGCATAGCCGTATAATGGGATTATGGAATTCATCGAAACCACTGCATTTACAAAGTATGTTTATGATTATCTGTCTGATGATGAATATTTAGGTTTGCAAAGTTTTTTGCTCCAACATCCAGAATCAGGCAAAGTTGTTCGGGGCTCAGGCGGCGTCAGAAAAATTCGCTGGGCAATGGCAGGAAAAGGTAAAAGCGGTGGCGTGCGGGTGATTTACTACTTCAAAAAGCAAGATGATGAAATTTGGCTTCTCACCATTTACCGCAAAAGTGAAGTAGAAAATATTCCCGCTCATATTCTTCGTCAAATCGCAAAGGAAATTGAAAATGTCTAAGCGTAATATTGGTCAGGAAATCCTCGAAGGTATTCGTGAAGTCAGGGCTTACAAGGATGGCACTAAATCTTTGCGTGTCCATTCTTTGAAAGAGCCTGCCCCACCACAGGTTATTCGTTCAAAATTAAAGTTGTCACAATCGGCTTTTGCTGGGTTGATGGGCGTGAGTCTGCGTACTGTTCAAGATTGGGAGCAGGGAAGGCGCAAACCAAGTGGCCCGGCAATAGCATTGTTGCGGATTGCAGAGCAAAAGCCAGAAGTTTTTATGGAGTTGTCATAAACAAACGAGTCTTAAAGTCAAAAACTGCCCAACAATGCGTGCACCCCGTCCCTGCTCCGCAGGTTGGGGCCAAACCTTTGATACTCGTTCTTTACTTTTCGTTTCGGACCTGTACGATCTGCCCCATGATCGCCAGCGCAATCTCTTCCGGTGAGCGGCCACCCAGATCCAAGCCGATCGGTCCGTGGAGCCTGTCGTACTGTGTCTCTGTCAGTCCAGCATCAAGCAAACGTTTACGTCGTTTACTTTGGGTCTGCGTGCTGCCCAGCGCCCCGACATAGAATGCTTTTGATGAGAGTGCCACCATCAGACCGGGGTCGTCCAGTTTTGGATCATGTGTCAGAATGGCGATTGCGGTAGAAGGGTTGATCCCGATTGCATTCAGCGCTTCATCCGGCCAGGTATGGATCAGCTGATCGGTTTCTTCAAAGCGCTTTTGGCTGCCAAAGGCGCGCCTTGGGTCAACCACAATGGTCCGATACCCTAATGCCCTGGCGAACCTGACCAGGGCGATCGAGATATGCACACCGCCCACAATGATCAGTGTCGGTGGCGGCAGATGCACATCCACGAAATAGGCCAACTCAGCCTCGGGTCTGCTTTCATCGAGAATCACCGTCGTCGTACCCATTTTGAATGCCATCCGGGCTTGTTCCAACGTTTGGGTAGAAATTGGTTCACTACCGTTCCATTCCACATCTTCTCTTTCCATACATAAGGCCTGCATGCCAACCAGTTGCTCCGATCCTTTTATCTGGGTTAGCGTGGCAAAGCCCTCTCCCTTTTCAATGGCATGGCGTTGAGCGGAAAATATCTCTTTGTCGAGTAGTTGAACGAATATATCGATCATGCCCCCGCAGGCCAGCCCAACCTCCCAGGCGGTCTCGTCGGCAACACCAAAGTGCAGATACTGCGGCTGTCCGCTTTTGATGGTTTCAAGGGCAGCCTCAACGACAGCCCCTTCCACGCAGCCCCCACTGACTGAGCCGATCATTTCGCCTTTTTCGTTGACCCCCATCTTTGCGCCAACTTCCCGTGGGGAAGAACCCCAGGTTTTGATTACGGTAGCAGTCGCAACAATTTGATCGTCACCTGTCCATTTTTTTAGTTCAGGAAAAATATCTTGCATTTTGATTTTTACCGCAGCAGCCCTCGCCCATTAAGTTCAGCAAGATTGTGGCCCTGTATTTTCCCCCAGCACTTGCAGCGCGAGCGGACCAAATTTCACTCTTCGATTTTTTTCTTTACACAGCTGAAAAAAATACCTGTTAATTTATTGGTGACCCCACCCAGCATCCGGGAAGCAAGGCTCGCAATCGTTCCCACAATCGTAATTTCTGCCGACCAGGTCAGGTTTGTCGCCCCATCCTCTCCATCAGACAATTTCATTTCGCCAAGCGCATCTACCGCGCTGCCGGGAGCCTTTCCATGAACTTTGACCTTTGCAAATTCCAGGTCTATAAGCTCGACAAATTCAATTTCATTATCGAAAGTAGTACTGATCGAACCAAAACCAACGGCTGCAACTGCTCTAAATTTTTTGTCTGGAATAATGACGTCAACTGATTTAATTCCCGGGGCACACTGGCTAACAAAATCGGGGTTCGTAAGAAAGTTCCAAACTTTTTCTCGTGGCGCTTGTATAGCAACAATTCCTTCAAAGTGCATGCCTACTCCTTTATATAAATGCTACAGGTGATTTTGAACTGCCCGGATTACTGCTCATAAGCACAAACTGGTGAATATACACTGGGTATGGGTAATCAAAAAACCTTAAAAACAACACTATAACGTGGGCAGAATGCTGCCCATCCAGCTTGATTCCAAAATCAGAGTTCAAATATTTATTTATGAGTTGTTGGATATAAGTAGTCTTGATAAATAATATACTATATCCTGACAAAATACTAGAGGGGCAATCTAGAATTTAGCTGGATGGCAAAAAAACATAATATGCGGATGATTTCTGTGACCAGAAAAAAGGAGACTGTCACTTTATCAGTGACAGTCTCCTGATTATTTACATAGTTGGGATATTTTTTAGTTTATTTCCACATAAATCGATTTGGCTAGCTCTGTCTCAAGAGCGATTTCAGTATGTTCCACCTGTACGACTGTTACCGGTTTTTTTTGTTGGACGCGTAAAGTATTTCCAGGGATGATGCCATACGCCTGTAAATGCGCCTTGAGCTTGACAGATAAAGAGGGAGCAAAACCCTTGATCTGGGCAAGGGAATTTGTTTCCAGATCGGATAGCAGGTTTATGGAGGGATCGATATTTTCTTTTTGAGATATCGGATCAGTTTTTTTGCGAAGAGACCAGTTCAATGTCATTTTTATTTTCTCCAGATGAAAAGATCGAGATCAATCGAGATACAAAACGCACCAACGAAGATTGTTCAATATCAATTGTTTCGTAACCACAATTTGGGCAACAGCTTAATTGGCAGCCCTTTTTGATCGGACATTCAGTACAACGTAAATATGCTGAGGGGTCGTAATGATGACCGCACATCGAGCAGGAGATTTCTGCCATTTTAGCTCCACCCGAAGAATAGCAGGGCATAGCGGAGCAATCCGCCGACCAGAAATGCCAAGCCAAAAACCAGGACAACAATCCCAAGACTGGTTTGCCAACTTCGTTCTTTTTTAATGATCATCACACTGGCAACACAGGGGATGAATAAAGTAATCGTGACCATGGAAACAATAACCTGGGCTGGACTGAGTAAGCCTTGCTGCTGCATGATGAAGAGACCTGTAGCGCCAAAATCACGGCGCAGGAAGCCCATCAGGAAATGGACACTCACTTCAGGCGGCAAACCGAGCCATCCGCTGACCAGTGGCTTGCCCACGCTTGAGATCATCGCGAGCATTGAGGTTTTATCCAGAACAAATAAGATCGCGGTACCGATCATGAAAAGCGGGACAACTTCTTTCAGATACCACTCAAGACGCGCCAGGGTCTTGAAAATAACATTTGAAATTACAGGGAATCTCATTGGAGGCAATTCCACCAGTAATTGAGTCCGCTCCCCCGGAACAAGCTTCGCAGCCAGCCAGCCTACAGCCAGCAGGACAAGCATCACAACCCCACCCCAGATCATTGTTGCCGCCAATGAAATGCTCCCCAACATGCCCATTACAACACCTAACTGGGCCGAGCAGGGGATTGCCAGTGCCAGCAACAAGGTTACAAGGAGACGTTCCCGTTTGCTTTCCAGCACTCGGGTGGTGATCGTTCCCATCGTGACACAACCCAGGCCAAGCACCATTGGCAAGACTGCTTTGCCATTCAATCCGATCGCGCTGAACATACGGTTACTCAGGGCTGCCAATCGTGGCAGGTATCCAGAATCTTCCATCACACCGAATGCAAGGAAAAATGTTGTCACAATCGGGAAGATCAACGCTACGGCATAGGTCATTCCCATCGTCCAGAGCCCATACTCGCCTACGATAAAATCCGAGATCAATGGTATCGGGATCCCTGTTTGAACCAAATTCGTAAACCAGGGATTCAGCACCTCACCAAATAAATTCTCTTCCAATAGGCCAACCAGGGTGCCTGCCCCAAAAATCCCCACAAACCAATACATGCCGTAAAGTATGCCCAGCATGATAAACACGCCCCATACGGGATGGGTGGTTAGCGTGCCCAGTTTTGTTGAAAACCCGCGCCAATCTGCACCAGATTCAACCAATACTTCATTCGTCAGCTCACGGACGTAATCCAGACGAGTTTGTTGTATGTCCTCACTCAGGGATTCAGATGATAATTTTTGCGCATCTGAGCGAATCTCTTTTAGCGCATCAACCTTACCCGCATCTATGTTTTGAATAAGCCACTTCTCACTCTCGAGATCATCATTCAACCAAAGCAGCGCCATCGCTCGTTTTGAGATGGGCGCCTCCGGAATAAGGGCAGAAATTTTTCTGATTGCATCTTCAATAATCTGCGGATATTTTATTTCCAGAATGGCTGGATTTGCCCTTCGGAGCGCAGAATCGACCTCATTCACCCCCTGATTACGAGTAGCTGTAGTTGGAATAATGGGCAGCCCGAGCCGGTCAGCCAGGAGCTGATCCTGAATAACGACGCCGCGTGTATTGGCCTCGTCCATCATATTCAGGGCCAGGACCATTGGGACACCCATTTCAGCCAGTTGCACGGTGAATAAAAGCGTCCGGCGCAAATTTTTGGCATCGCCGACCTGGACGATCGCATTGAGAGATTCATCCAGCAAGAGTTGTTCTGTTACCCGTTCGTCATCCGATTTTGGTGGAAAGGCGATCACACCGGGCGTATCCACCAGAATAATATCGGGCAGGTCTTTCAATGCAGAACGGGAGATTTCCACCGTTGTGCCCGGGTAATTCGATACTGTCACGCGTTGGCCGGTAAGCCGTTGAAAAAGAACTGATTTCCCGACATTTGGATGTCCAACAAGAGCGATGCTGCCCGCCCCCGCAAGGGCCGCGCTGGAGTTAGTGGTGTGGCATTCCATTAATTTCTTTCCTTATATCAAATGGCTCTGTCTATCTCATTGATGTCGTTAGTATATACTAACTTATTATATTAATCCAGAGTAATATTTGTCATTCGTCCTGGATGACATCTGTCAGGCAAATCAGATTTTCCAGAAATATCCCCTCTTAACCGCCAAGAGCGGCTAAAAAGCCGCTCTTGGACAAGATTCTTCTATATTAAACTTTGCTCTCGTCGCCGTCCCCAGCGGCGAGGACGCCGCCAAGAGCAAGCTAGTTTTTTGTTATTTATGATCGTCCCGCAGGTTTAAAACCTGCGGGACGTTACCCTTAAATTTTACTCTGCCGCCGCAGGAAGAATTTGGTGATCTCTTCCGAAATTGCCGGGATGAGCGCCAGCCCAATTACCACGCCCCATTCCGTGGCGTTCAGGAAATGCGTATTAAATATCGGCTGCAGGAAGGGAATATTGACCACGAGAATGATCAAAACCATCGAAAAGCCAACTGCGTATTGCATGTATTTATTGGAGAAAATGCCGATCTTCCACAGTGAAACTTTCTCTGAGCGGACGGTGTAGGCCCTGAAAAGTTCAGCCAGAGACAGGGTGACAAAAGCCATCGTCTCGGCAGTTTGGACGTCGATCTCGCGCCAATCGTGCTGCAACAAATAGGAGATCGGGTTTGCTCCCGCCGGGACGCTTGCTCCCGCTTCCAGATGCCAGAGCAACCCCAAAGCAAAGGCCGTTAAAACGGCTGTTGTCTGGGTAATCGTCTGGATGATAATTCCCAGCCGCATCGGCCCATGGATGATCGGCTCGTTCTTCGGGCGGGGCTTATTCTCCATGATATCGGGATTCCCCTTTTCCATCGCCAATGCCAGGGCCGGTGCGCCATCGGTGACGAGGTTTAGCCATAATAACTGGATCGCTGTCAACGGAGCGGGCAGCCCTGCCAGCGTGGCGAGAAAGATGATCATGATCTCAGCTGCATTGCTGGAAAGCAGGAAAAAGACAAATTTGCGGATATTGCCGTAAATAACGCGACCTTGCTCCACAGCGTGGACGATGCTGGCGTAATTATCATTGGTCAGCACCATATCGGCAGTTTCTTTGGCCACATCGGTACCGGTGATCCCCATCGCTATACCAATATCAGAACGTTTAATGGCAGGCGCATCATTGACGCCATCACCCGTCATCGCCACGACTTCGTCGTTGGCCTGCAGGGCATCCACGATCCGCATCTTGTGTTCGGGGGAAACGCGGGCGAAGACATCTGTTTCCTCGATCTCGCGAATCAAATCATCGTCACTCAACTCATCGAGGTCTGCACCGGTGAGGACCTTCCTGCCCGGTCGCATCAGGCCAATATCTTCGGCAACCGCCTGGGCGGTATTGGGATAATCACCGGTGATCATGATCGTACGAATACCGGCTTTTTTAGCTTTCTCCAAGGCAGGGCGAACTTCCATGCGTGCCGGATCGATCATCCCCAGTAAGCCAACAAAGACCAGGTCACGCTCCAGCTCTTCGGCTGGGGCACCTTCGTTGGGCACATCCCGCTCTAGGCGATAAGCCACAGCCAAAACACGTAGAGCACCTTTGGTCATTTGATCGTTGGCAGCCCTGATCCGATTCTTCGCGGCGGTGGTAAGCAGCTGCGCATTATCGTCCATGCCCTGATATTTTGTGCAAAGATCAAGCACCATATCAGGTGCGCCTTTTACAGTGATGATATCCCAATCCCGGTATTTCTCATCAGTAAATGGTGAAAGATCTTCCACGCGGGGCACATCCACATCGTTAATTGTGATCATGCGCTTGCGTTCCGAGTCAAAGGGGATTTCACCCTCGCGAGGATAAGCTTTTTCAAGCTCTTCAGAGAAACCTCCCGCTTTGGCGGCAGCAACCAGCAACGCCCCTTCTGTCGGATCACCAACCACCCTATAGGTGGTCTGATCGTCGCTCTCGCCCGTTTTTTCGATAAATGAATCGTTATTGAGTACACCCAGCCAGAGGGTTGTTAAAACGGCTGGATAGTTCTCAAACTTGATCTCTCCCCCATTTACAGAGAAAGTTCCCTCCGGAACATATCCCGTTCCTGAAACATCGACAAAACTCCCGTCCACCCAAAGCCTGGTGACCGTCATCTCGTTTTGGGTCAGGGTCCCTGTTTTATCGGAACAAATTATGGTGGCCGAACCAAGTGTCTCCACCGAGGACAACTTTCGGATAAGAGCGTGATGTCGGATCATTTCCCGCATCCCCAAGGCAAGGCTGATCGTCACCACTGCAGGCAATCCCTCTGGCACAGCGGCAATCGCCAAAGATATAGCGATGATAAAGGCTTCGGTTATATCTTTGCCATATTCGGCGAAGTAATCAGCCGGGGCGCTGAGGAGGAGGCTGAAATCGGTATAGTTGAAGATGGCAACGACGAAGACGATCGCCACCAAAAAGAGCGATAAAATGCTGAGCGTTTTGCCAAGTTCGTCGAGGCGTTTTTGGAGGGGGGTTTCTTCGGTTTCGACAGACGAGAGCATTTCTGCGATCAGGCCAAGCTGGGTGCGCATTCCTGTATTGGTGACCACGCCGCGCCCACGCCCATAGGAGATGGTGGTTCCCATAAAGGCGGTATTTTTTCGATCCCCGATGGGGAGGTTTTTCTCAAGCAGGACAGATGCGTTCTTCTGAACAGGGAGGGATTCTCCAGTTAGCGAGGCCTCTTCAACGCGCAGATTTATCGCTTCGATCAGGCGCACATCTGCCGGGACATAATTCCCCGCTTCGAGATAAACAATATCGCCAGGAACCAGTTCATGCGAAGGAATGGATGTGCGGCTTCCATTACGCAATACCTGCGCATCTGGCGCAGACATCTTTTTGAGCGAAGCCAGCGCCTCTTCTGCCTTGCCTTCCTGAACAAGCCCTAGAACGGCATTCAGGACGACGATCAGCAGGATCGCGCCTGCCTCAACAAATTCTGCGACCTCACCAGTATGCTGATATTCCTGCACACCGATCAACCCGGAGATGACGGCCGCCACCAAAAGCAGGATCACGACAAAGTTATTCAGCTGAGCCCAGAGCTTTACCCAAAAACCGGGGCGAGGGGCTTCGACCAATTGATTGGGACCGTAATGAGCCAGGCGTTCGGCGGCTTCCTTTGCAGTCAACCCATTTTCTTTTACTTCCAAATGTTTTAGTACATCTTCAGGATTGAGTGCATGCCAGGCTTCGTGCTCTGGCTGAACGGACCCTGTTGGAATAATTTCTTCTTTCATTTGAACAACCTTTCTGGCCCTCACCTCCGTCTCGCTTCGCTGGCCTCCTCTTCTCCCGCTTTGCGGGAGAGGGAAGGCCGAGCGTAGCAATGGACGGGTGAGGGCAAAGATTAAAAAAGACCAACACGCAATGCGTGTTGGTCTTGCCTTCGCTCAAAAGCGTTGGATTGCCGAGAGTGGGAACTTACCCTTGCTCTGTGCTGACGACAATCCATCCTGTGGGGACAGGTGGGCTACTCCCCAACAGCCGGAGTGTACATCGTTCATTGATTGTAGTCAAGATAAAGAGAGTTAGATTTTTGTTATTTTTCTTGCCCATCATTTAATAATAAATGGATTTCAGGGGTGTGTTTTTTAATATAGTCCAGCAAGCTATAGATCAAGAGCGCTATTCCGCCCAACTCCAAGATCTCTTCGACAGTGGTAATCATATAAAAAGTGAAGTTTCTGGTGTCATAATAGTTGGCGAAGCGTCCACCAATGATCTCAAAGCCCAGCGCTCCACTAAAAAAGACAACTGCCGAACTCAGGAAGAGAATTTTATATTTCTTTTCAAGATGGAAAAAGAACATCAGGTAGAGCAACCCAAAGAGAAATAAAAAAGCAATCCCCGGAATAACCCATTTGAAATAAAAGAGCCCGTTGAAATCCGGTAAATCTTTAAAGAGTTTTTCCAGCTTTTCGTGCATCGCGGTAAATTCATCAACTGAAAAAAGCAAAAGCAGGAATTCAAGTCCCTTCCAATGATGGCGATATTTATCTTTGGCTGTTTTTTTCCAGGCAGCGATAATAAAAAAGAGGATGGATGCTGCCAGAAGTTGGAAGGTGGCAAAATAGGTCGGGAAGTTCATCTCTGTATTCATGATGAATCGATCAATATAAATATCCAAAAAGAATTCATGGAGAAGGCTATACACCCGATACCGTTCAGGGAAAAAACGCAAATACATGGCGATTACGTTCAAGATTGCAAGTGAAAAAGTAATTCCCAGCAGAATCTTTAAGATACGTTTAGGATTGACCCGTGAGGTGAATACTGAGTTTGTCATAGGATTTTTCAGGATAATGGTTAGATATCTTCAGGCGTGATGCGCGTCTCCGCGGGGATATGGGTATTTTTGGGGATGATGACGATTCCATCCCGGACAACAAAGGTTTCTGTGTCGAGATCAGTTCCCCGCGAAAAGGGTTTGATGACCACACCTTTGCCGAGGCGGACATTCTTGTCGAGGATTACTCCTTCAAGATCGCAATTTTCTCCAATCCCAACCGGTATGCCGCTCGTGCCTTTGGTGACATAGGAATCCGCGCCCATCACGATGCTGTCCTTGATCCGCACGCCCGATGCGATCCGGCTGCGCAACCCGATCACCGAATGGATGATTTCAGCCTTACGGATGCGGCATCCCTCGGCGAGCAACACATCTTTCAGACGGCTATCTTCAACTGTTGAACCAGGCAGGTATCTGGCATGGGTATAGATCGGGCCTTTCAAATCGTAAAAATTAAAGAGCGCGTCTGAAAGCGTCAGCTCAAGATTGGTGTCATAAAAGGCGCGGATCGTTCCAATATCACGCCAGTAGCCATCGAAATCGCAGCCGTAAACCTGATGGGTTTTTATCGCGTGTGGAATCACGTCACTGCCAAAATCATCGTAGGCCGGAAAACCTTTGAGGAGGTCAATCAATACCTGGGTTTTGAACAGGTAGATTCCCATCGAGCCGAGAAATGGGCGCTCAGGATCATCACGGCTAATGAATTTCTTTTGGATTTCCTGATCTTTGGGTTTTTCTGTAAAATCGGAAATGCGCCCATCCTTCTCTCTTTTGAGCAAGCCAAAACGGGGGGCGTCCTCTCGCAGAACAGGCTGCACGGCAACAGTGATATCAGCATCATTCTTGAAGTGAAATTCTGCCATCTCTTTATAGTCCATCCGGTAAAGATGGTCTCCAGCCAGGACGAGAATATGCTTGGCTTCAGTAACCTGGATCTCAGTTAACTGCTTGCGGACAGCATCTGCCGTACCCTGATACCAATCTGCACTCTCAGGAGTTTGCTCTGCGGCGAGAATTTGCACCCAGCCGGTATGAAAGGTATCGAAGTTAAAGGTGCGCGTGATATGACGATGCAGAGAGACAGAGTTGAATTGGGTTAATACCGCAATCCGATAAATACCTGAATTGATGCAGTTGCTCAGTGTTGTATCGATCAGGCGATATTTACCCGCGATAGGCACGGCTGGTTTGGCGCGAAGTTTGGTAAGAGGATATAGGCGTGAGCCGCGTCCCCCACCCATGATAACAGCAAGAATTTCGTTTAACGCAGGCATTATTTTTTCCTTTACTTATTGATCATCAGCCCTTGAATCATAACATAGAGTGAAGCTGGAAGAGTCCCCGTGGGAGAATCGGTCGTGCCTGTTTATTTAGAATGTGATCTTATTAAAATTTTCGTAACGAGAATGCAATTACTCATTGCAAAAAAGAGTTTATGATTTAACACTCTGAAAAGTGATACAATTCTCAACCTGAGAAACCTTAAGAAAATTATGGGCGAAACAAAAGAACTGATCTTGCTTATTGAGAGCGACCCAGATATTAGCGATCTGATCGCACGTCAGGCGCTTCGACCATTGGGGTATCGCGTCAACGTTGTTGATGATGGAAACAAGGCGATTAAAGCCGTGATGGAGCTTTCTCCCAATTTGGTAATTCTTAATTTAAATCCACTTGGGTTAAGCGGGAAAGATCTCCTGGTTGCTTTTAGAGCACAGAATTATAGTTTCCCTGTAATTGTAATTGGCGAAAAAGAACGGGAACGCGATGTGATGCACACCCTGCGGCTTGGCGCGTCTGATTATTTGCTTTGGCCTGCTCGTGCTGAAGAGGTGGTTGCCTCAGTCGAGCATGCGCTCAAAGAAACACGTGGAAAACATGACCGTCGCAATTTGGATCGACGATTGAAAGAAAGCGGTCAGGAACTGGCGCATAAGACGCGCGAATTGAAGACAATGCTCGCGATTGGTAAAGCAGTTGTCTCAATCAGCGATCAACGGATACTATTTGATAAAATCGTAGAAGGGGCAATACGCGTCACTTCAGCAGATATTGGTTGGCTTTTATTGCGGGATGAAACTTCGAAGAATAAACCCTTCTTTTTAACAGCACAGCGTAATTTGCCTCCTTCATGGTCAAAAAAAATGAATACATCTCTTGACGATGGGATCAGCTCACTTGTCGCACTTTCAGGAGAAACCCTTACTGTTCACGGGAGACCAATTGATCGCTTTAAACTATCAGCTTTAGGCAAAGCTGCGATGGTGGTCCCGATCAAGGCAAAAGACGAGGTGATCGGGTTATTGATCGTAATTCGCAAGGAAGATAAAGCCTTCACTCAAACTGAAGAAGCATTGCTGGAAGCTATTGGAGATTATGCTTCAATTTCATTGATCAATGCCAGACTTTTTCGCGCCTTGCAAGATAGCGCAATCGCTTCACTTTCTGGTCAAAAACGACAAGCCAAACTTTTGGATTCATTAAATAGAAGTCTACAAGAAGAGCTGAAGTCAGCCAGTTTTTTTGTAAATCTTTTACAAGAAGGGAAATTGGGCAAGCTCAATATAGAACAAAGACAAGCACTGGCGACAGCACAGGCCGCGCTAGGACGTCTCCAACAAACGGCTGAGGAAACAATCACTAAAAACGCATAATGACAGAATCAATTCTTCTCGCTCTTGACAAATCTCAAACGCTGCAATTAATGTCACGCGCAATTCGCGCTGTAGGATATAAGGTTATCGTAGCGCATGACAGCGCCGGGATTAAAAAGCTGCTGCAGGAAAGTCATCCATCCATTGTTTTGTTGGGAGAAAAATTGCAGGAGGAAAACGGTTTAGAAATAATAGAAGAACTCCTTATCCATTATCCCACTTTGCCAATTATTTTTCTGGCCACCGAAAACTCACCTGGCCTTATTCAAGAAGTTTTGCGAGCAGGCATAAGCGCGTATCTTGAACCTCCCTTGAAGACGGATGAAATCGTCAATGCTGTTGAAAGCAGCCTACTGCGTGCCCAACGGATGGGAGACTGGTTACGGCGTGAAGTCAATCGCTCGACTGCATCGCTGGAGAAACGCGTCAGTGAAATGGAGGTTCTGCTAACTATCGGAAGAGATATTACCGGCACCCTCGATCTTGATGGGGTTTTAAATAATGTTGTAGCCGCAGCTGTCAAACTGACCAAATCAGAAGAGGGAAGTCTTCTACTCCTTGACGAAGAGAGTAACGAGCTTTTTATGCGTGCTGGATATAACTTTGAAGATGAATTTGCTAAATCTTTTCGCCTGCCTGTTTCTGATTCTCTTGCCGGGCAAGTGATAAAAACAGGGGAGCCGATCAATCTCAACAAAGATGCTTTGTTAAAAATTAAAACAGCTTATCTGGTTAAGTCTTTAATTTACGTCCCAATCAAGCTAAATGAGCAAACTATTGGCGTGTTGGGTGTTGACAACCGTCAACACCACTTGCCCTTTAGTGAGCACGATACTTTGCTGCTCTCCCTTTTGGCTGATTACGCTGGGGTAGCAATTGAAAACGCACGCCTTTATCAAGCATCTGAAGATGAGCGGTCCAAATTTGAAGCAGTTTTATCCAATATGGATGACGCCCTGATCATTCTCGATCAGCAGGATCGTATCGAATTAATCAATGAGATGATGTGCAATGCCCTGGGTGTCAAAGGTGAGGAAGTCTCCAACAAAATCATCTCGGATGTGATTTCGCAAAGAGATATTCTAAATATTCTGCGACAGAAGGAAGAAATTTCTATGCAAAATTTTGAGGTCATTCTGGATGATGACCGCGTTTTCAACGCTCAATATACCCCCATTCCTGGTGTAGGCGCGGCAATTACCATGCAAGATGTTTCGTACCATAAAGAACTTAGCCGCCTCAAAGATGATTTTGTCCATACCGTATCACACGATCTGCGTTCGCCACTTACCGCTGTTCTTGGTTATGCGGAACTTATTCAACGAATAGGCTCCCTGAATGAGGAGCAAAAGGAATTTGTTCACCGTATCCAGCTCAGTGTTCAGGATATTACTGCGCTCATCAACGACCTGCTTGATCTCGGACGGATCGAAGCTGGCTTTGATACCCGCCGCGAAAGCATTCACCTGGAAAGCATCTTGCGATACTCCATCAGCAATCTTGAAACAACGATACAAAAGAAAAACCAAACGATGGGGCTGGATATTGTCCCCAACCTGCCTCCCGTGCGTGGTAATCCTGTCCGTATCAGGCAGTTGTTTGATAATCTGATCGGAAATGCGGTCAAATATACGCCGAACAACAAAAAGATCAGTATAAAGCTTCATAACGAAGATAATCAAATAATTTTTAAGGTTTCGGACCAGGGAACAGGCATCCCCCTTGAGGACCAACCTCATATCTTTGAGAAATTTTACCGGGCAGCAAATATATCGAAAAGAGTAGCTGGTTCTGGCCTTGGGCTTGCTATCGTTAAAACAATTGTAGACAGTCACCAAGGGCGGATCTGGTTTGAATCAAAAGAAAATGAAGGGTCAATCTTCTTTGTTCTTCTCCCCACCGAGGTACATTAGCCAAGAAAAAGGACCTTGCACCTGGCAAAGTCCTTTTTTTTATGTTAACGCTTTATATTCCACCCCTCATGCATTTTTATCATAGACAAAAACCTGAATATCCAAACCATCACTATTGAGTAATTCAATTGTTGGCATCAGGGTTGCATCCTGGATCGCATTCATCTCTCCCGCCGGGGCGTAGACGCTGATCCGTGCCTCCTCAGCAGACATTTTGACAGTCTTCATCTCTATGTCCGCGCTAACCGCAGTGATCTTTTCTTGAATTTGAGCAATGCCATCATCCAGAGACATCTTACACTCCTCAATAAATTCCTTTTAGACTTACGTAAAACACCCTATTTCCAGTAGCAATGCTCTGCGTTGATGCTTGTCTACAGTACCCCACCGCAGGGCATTGGGACAAGGTCAATAAAAAACCGTAAGCCCTACCTTTATTAATCTTCAGCAAACTTTACCACAGTAACACCCGCACCACCCTCTTTGGCCTTGCCCTCTTCAAAAGATTTTACATAAGGGTTATTTTGTAGTGCTTCCCGCACTACTTCGCGCAATCTTCCGGTTCCCTTACCGTGAATGACGCGTACAAAAGGCATTCCACCAACATAGGCCTGATCGATATAGCGGTCAAGCATATCGAGAGCATCGTCCGCACGCTGGCCGCGCATATCCAATTCCATTTTTGGCAGAGTTACTGATGGCGTTCTGACAGCCGATGATGTTTTTTTTGCGATTTTCTTCTCTTCGCCTACATCAACCTGGATGCCTTTGCGTTGCAGATCAACCAACTTCGCCCGCATCCGCAAATTCCCCACCTGCACCTCAGCGTCATTTTCGCCCAGCGCGGTCACAATCCCTTCAGTATCCAAGGTTAGCAGACGCACTTTCTCTCCAACAACAGGCGTTCCTGAAAGGGTTGGTTCTTCCTCGAATACGACCTTTGGTTTGCGTTTTGCCTTCTTTTGGACTTTCTTCCCGGCAGCAGCGACCTGTTCTAATACTTGCTCAATCGACTCAAGCGGTTGCTGTGCCTGATCCAAAACCCGTTTCATTGCCTTGATTTCGGCTTGCACGGCTTCGATTTGGTTTTCTGCCTCGCCCCGGGCTTTCTCTAAAATCTCGAGCCGTTCATCTTCGATGTTTTCCAGTTTCTCGGTCAACTCCCGTCGTAAACGGTGTGCCTGCATACGTGCCTTTTCCGCTTTATGGCGCTCTTTTTGGGCTACCTTGCGTTGACGATGGATGTCGTTAAGCAGGTCATCGGCGCGGATGTCGTCGGGGTCGATCTCGCCCCTCGCTGCAACGAGCACGCTCTCCGGGAGTCCGAGTCGTTTGGCAATCGCCAGGGCGTTCGAGCGTCCCGGCAGACCAATCGTCAACTTGTAGGTTGGGCGCAGGGTATGCAGGTCAAATTCCAAAGAAGCGTTGACCACTTTATCGGTCGTGTGAGCAAAGGTTTTCAATTCAGGATAATGCGTAGCAACGAAAGCCAACGCTCCCTGCTCAAGTAATTCAGAAAGGATGGCACGCGCCAGGGCTGCGCCCTCTTGCGGATCGGTGCCCGCGCCCAGTTCATCAAAGATGACCAGCGATTTTTCGTCGGCATTCTTCAGAATTTGGCTGATATTTTTGATATGCCCTGAAAAGGTGCTTAACGATTGCTCGATGGATTGTTCGTCGCCAATATCGGCATGGACAGAGGCAAAACAGGGTAGTTCTGAGCCAGACAGGGCAGGGATATGCAATCCCGATTGTGCCATCAACGCCAGCAACCCGATGGTTTTCAGCGCGACGGTTTTTCCGCCTGTATTCGGTCCGGTAATGACAAGGGCACGTGTTTCCGCATCGAGGGTCATATCAAGCGGCACAACGGTGGAGGGGTCAAGCAGGGGGTGGCGGGCTTCGATCAGTTTTAAGGTTTGAATTTTTGAAGCTTTCAACCTTCCAACTTGCCAACCTTCAAACAGAATCGGTTCACTCGCATCCAATACATCCGCGTACTTCGCTTTTGCAAATGCCAGATCCAGTTCGGCAAGGGCTTCCACACCAATAGTGATTTCCTCTGCGTGTTCACCGATCTGCGCACAAAGCTCGGCAAGTACCCGGCGTTCCTCATCTCGTTCGGCAAGTTGAAGTTCACGCTCCTGATTATTCAACTCGACCGTGGTCAGGGGCTCAATAAAGAGGGTTGCCCCCGAAGAGGATTGATCGTGAATGATCCCTTTGATCCGTCCCTTGAACTGGGCTTGCAATGGGATCACGTAACGTCCATCCCGCTGGGTGATGATCGCTTCCTGAAGCATGGTTGCGTTTTTGGAATTGCTGATGATCTTTTGGAGCTTCGACATCAAGCGGCCATGCGTTACCCGGCGCTCGGAACGGATGGAAGCCAGTTTCGGCGAAGCTGAATCCAGAACTTCACCCTTATCGGAGATGGTGCGTGTAATCGCATCCACAAGGCCGAGGGGAGCAGGCAAGGCTTCGGAAATCTTCTTCAGGAGGGGATAAAGATGTTCGTCTGTATCGCTTTTGGCAATGCTATTTTTCAATCTTCGTGCAGAAACAAGCGTGTCTTTAATATCAAGCAGATCCTGAGTCTCCAGGACACCGCCACGAGAGGCTAATTTAACCTGCTCGCGCACATCCCGCGCGCCGCCGACTCCAATCGTTTGATTGGTTGAGAAAAGATGCCTGGCCTCGGTCGTCTCCTGCAGGCGGA
Organism: Candidatus Desulfolinea nitratireducens; assembly: GCF_982879505.1. Taxonomy (NCBI): domain Bacteria; kingdom Bacillati; phylum Chloroflexota; class Anaerolineae; order Anaerolineales; genus Candidatus Desulfolinea; species Candidatus Desulfolinea nitratireducens. The sequence continues at coordinate 7,906 of NZ_CEYOSI010000026.1, read as the reverse complement.
TCTGCGCCTCCTTGAAAGAGGGGGTTGGTTTTAAGTTCTGAGCGAGTTCAACCGATGCGCTAAAAGCGCAGTAGCTGGCAAGACGCTCGAGGATCTTGTCGTATTCGAGGATGGAGAGAGTTTTAGAATTCATTGCAGGGTGTATTTAACCACAGAATTAAGGACTATCCAACTGAGATCGTCGTTTTATTTCACCGAATCCCCTCCAAACGATCATCCCAACTGTAAAAACAAAGTATCCAGACATCAGTGCGGCCTGGGCCAGATAGCCATACTGTGGCACAAGAAGGAAACTCAGCCCGATCTTGACGAGGCCAGCGAGAGCCATCACCTTGAGCGGATAGGTCGGCATTCCCAAGGATAGGAGGAGGGGTCGATTCCAGTAGAGGATATTTGCCATCCCAAAGCCGATCAGCAAGATCAAGGTGGCTGGGGTGGCAGGAGCGTATTCTGGCCCGTAAAAGGTGGGAATAAGCCATCCCCCTGCGAAGAGAAGGAATATACCAACAGAAAATGTCCAGGCAGCAGAGAGGGTGGTGATGCGTTTGAGCAAGGTGCGTAAGCGCTCCCAGGCCTTTTCGCCAACGGCGCGGGCAATCTCCGGGAAGGTGGTCGCGATGAGGGGATTGACCGGCATCAGGATCAGGTTGATGATGGCGAGGGCGGTCTTGTAATAGCCCGCAGCGATCTTCCCAACCTCGCCGGGGAGCAGGAAACCCAGCCAGAGGACTTCGCTATCTCGGGTAACGAGATTGACCGTCCCGCTGAAGTTGCTGGAAAACGCAAATGACCAGAACTCGCGTTTTGGCGGAAGCAAGCTGAAAGGCGCACGCATCCAGTCGCGTCCAAGCATTTGCGCGGCGCGGCGCATCCCCCAGATCAGGAAGGAGAATCCGTAGAAAACCTTGCCAATAAGATAGGCTGCCAGGATAAGCCAGATATCGCCCTTGAAAAAGTAGGCATAGGCAATGATACTGGCAGTGAGGATATTTTGCCCCAATCCGATCAGGGCCTGCGAGCGGAAGTGATCGCCAAGTTGAAGGAGGGCAGCGGATGTGCCGGTAACGAAATTGCTGAGGAGGCCCAGCGCATAAAAACGGATGAAAATTATTGCAGCCGGGTCTTTGATAATGTACTGCGCGGCAAGGGGGGCAAAGAGATAGATAAGGAGATAGGCTGTCAGAGATGTACCGATCTCGGTCAGCGCCGCGGCTTTGAGAATTGCGGCGGCGCGCTCTTTTTCATCCTGTGCAAGATATTCTCCGCCATATTTGACGACCAATTCTCCAATGCGGAAGGAAAGCAGACGGTTGATCGATGTAGAGAAAGACATGACCATCCCGAGTAAACCGAAGGTGGCAACACCAAGCAGACGAGCAGCGAATACACTCTGGACAATGGCCAGCCCCATCCCGATTGTGCTGCTACTGAAGAGATAGCTGCTGTTTTTTACAACGCGGCGGAGGAGGGAATCTTCGCGCCAGATGGAGAGGAGGTTGGGCATTAGGGTTTAAGGTTAGAAGGTTGAAAAGTTTGAAGGTTGAACGTGAATTGTTTATACGAGCCAACTGCACGAATTTTTAAAGCTTTTATTCGTGTCATTCGCCAATTCGCGATATTCGTGTTAAAGACTACCCGTCTCAATATCTTTTGCCCAATCCCGTTCCTGGTTATACCAATCGACAAGGATCTGCATCCCTTCGCGGAGACCGACCCGTGGTTCCCAGCCGAGCATTTCGCGGGCTTTTGTCACATCGGCCCAGTTCTGACGCATATCAGCAGGATGCGCAGGGTGGTTTTCAATCATCGCTTTTTTGCCAACCAATTCTTCAGTCAGGGCGATCAGGTCGTTGATGGTGATGACCTCGTGTCCACCCAGGTTAATGATCTCGTAGCCGAGCGGCTTGAGGGCAAGAACGATCCCGCTCGCGATATCGTCAAGGTAGGTAAATCCGCGTGATTGTTCACCATCCCCGTTGAGATGCAAGGTCCGCCCTTCGGTGATCCATTGAATAAAACGGAACATCGCCAAATCGGGGCGCCCAGCGGGGCCATAAACAGTGAAAAAGCGGACTATGCTCACATCCACACCAAATAAATGGTGATAGCTGTGGCAAAGTGCTTCTGCGCCCTTTTTACTGGCAGCGTAGGCTTGAAGGGGGCGGTCACTATTGGCAGTTTCAGGGGTAGGGTAGGGTGGATTCGCACCGTAAATGCTGGATGTCGAAGCCTGAATGATCTTGGGAATATCGTAATGCCGACAAAGCTCGAGCATGCTCAAGGCTCCGGTCGTATTCGAGGCAAGCATCCCAAAGGGCACTTCAGTACTTGCGCGTACTCCAGCGCGCGCAGCGAGATTGATGATCCCATCTATCTGCGGGCTGGATTCAGCGATAGATTTGACCTCTTCCCAATTGGAGATATCTTTACGGGCAAAGGTGAATTTCTCCAAAGGCATGAGCTGTTTCAACCGAAATTCCTTGATACGCACATCATAGGCATCGTTCATATTGTCGATGCCAATAACGCTATGTCCTTTTACGATTAAAAGCTGACTGACACGCGAACCAATAAATCCTGCCGCGCCAGTGACAATGTAATTTGACATGAGGGCTCCAAAGTTCACTTTTCACTCGTTACTTGTTCAGTGATGCGTGAGAAGTGACGAGTGATATTACAAACCGAATACTTTCGAGTTATTACGCCCTGCCTTGCCGAGCGCATTGCGCGTATCTACAATTAACAGTGCATCGGCAAGAATTGCATCGTAATCATAATCACTGTGATTGGTAATAATGACGACACAATCTGCTGTTCTGACGGATGCCATCATATCGGGAACGCTTTCCATTGCCTCGCCTTCGTTGGTCTGTAGAGAGGGGCAATAGGGATCATGATAAGAAACATCGGCACCCTTTTCAGCCAGCAAAGCGATCACATCCAGCGCAGGGGATTCTCGCAGGTCATCAATATCGGGTTTATAGGCTGCACCTAAAATCAAAATCTTGCTACCCTTGATTGCCTTGCGATGCTCGTTGAGCGCATCCTGCACCTTGATGCTAACGTAGCGCGGCATTCCGGTATTGATCTCTGAGGCCAGCTCGATGAAACGCGCATTGTAATTAACTGCCTTCATCTTCCATGAGAGATATAGCGGATCGATCGGGATGCAATGCCCACCCAGTCCAGGGCCAGGGGTGAATTTCATGAAACCAAAGGGCTTTGTCGCAGCCGCGTCGATCACTTCCCAGACATCCACATTGAGACGGTCACACATGATTGCCAACTCGTTAACCAAACCTATATTGATCATCCTGAAAGTATTCTCGAGCAGTTTTGACATCTCCGCAGCTTCCGCAGAGGAGACAGGGACAACGGTTTCAATCGCAGCGCTGTACCAGGCATCAGCTACTTCTCCGCAGGCCTCCGTAACACCACCCAAAACCTTGGGGGTATTGATCGTCGTCCAATCCTCGCGACCCGGATCGACACGCTCTGGAGAGAAACAGAGGAAGAAATCTTCCCCTACAACCAGATCGTTCTTTTCTGTGAGGATTGGCAACACAAATTCACGGGTCGTGCCGGGATAAGTTGTCGATTCAAGGACGATGACCATCCCTGCGTGGACGTATTTGGCCAACTCAGAAGTCGCCGCATCGATATAAGACATATCCGGATCGCCGGTTTTCCGCAGGGGCGTCGGCACGCAAATGCTAACAGCCTCGACATCCTTCAAGATAGAAAAATCCGTCGTCGCTTTTAGGAGACCGCTTTTTATCAATTTGTCCACATCTTCGGATGAGACATCGGGAATATAGCTGACACCCTCGTTCAAAGTATCGACCTTGCTCATATCCGGGTCAATACCGATTACCTCAAATCCTGCCTCAGCGAAAACCACTGCCAGCGGCAAGCCCACATATCCAAGACCAAGAACGGCCATACGCGCTTTTTTCTCATTTAGTTTTCTCAGCAAAACTTCTTTTGAATTCATTATTAATTGTTCCACCTTTGATAAAACATTAAGCAGGGATAGATGCCCCTACTTGTAAATAAATTGGAGCCAAGGACGCCGCCTCGTCCGTGTCACCGGCTTGCCACCGTTTCCAGGCCAACTCCGCCAGAAAGGCGGGACGCCGCGTGGATTGCACCGGAGAGCCTAATTCGATCAGGTCACGTTTCTTCGCCAATATGCTGCGTTCTTCCTCTGATAACTCTCCGCAGATCATCGTTGGGGATTCGATGGTTTTGATCAATTCGTCCAAATTCAAGACACTGATCTCCCCATCCGATTGCCAGACGCCGTTATCAGAGGCATGGTACCAGCCAAGGGCCAAACGTCCGCGTCCTGCCTGTAAAATGGCAGCAAGTGGAATATCGCGGAGGGGCTGCGCAGCAGCTAAACTATCCAGCGTGGGGATCCCGATCAGCGGCAAATGTCGCGACAGAGCAAGCCCCTTGACCAGCGCCAATCCCACCCGTAAACTGGTGAAGGATCCAGGTCCAAGCGCGACACCCAGCGCAGCGAGATCATCCATGGTCGCATTGGTACGCTTAAATAATTCAGCTATGGCGGGCGCAAGGGAGGTTGTATGACGCAGTTTTCCGTGCCAAAGAGTTTCTCCAATGATCTGAACGCCATCGTAAAGAGCGATGCCAACCTGCGTGGTGGAGGTATCAACAGCAAGAAGCATCAGTCGCCTCCAAATGCGGATTGGCGCAATTCTTCGAGAAAAACCTTATATCGCGCGCCATGCGGTTTGATTTGAATCCGTCGCTGTTCCTCGCCGATATACTCAAGATACAGCCAGAACCGCTCGGGGGGAAGAATGCTTTCGATGCGTTCAGGCCACTCAATCACAAGCGGACCAGATAGTAGCATTTCGTCGATGTCCAGTTCGGCGGCCTCAGGCGCAGATTCGAGCCTGTAGGTATCAAGGTGAAAAAGCTGGCTTTCATCGGGGCGTCTATACATATTGATAATGATAAAGGTCGGGCTTGAAACAGCGTCCAATGAACCCCAGCCTTGTGCCAAACCCTGCACCAGGGTGGTTTTTCCTGCGCCCAAATCACCCTGCAAACAGACGATATCGCCGGGATTTAACATCCCGCCCAGGCGCATCCCCATACGGCGGGTTTGCTCCGGGCTACGGCTGATGAAATCGAGGGTGTTCTCGTCCAGGATAGGCATGGTGGCGATTATACGTCAGGGCAGAGGGGAGGGCAAGGTGGGTTTAGGTGAGGTATATATAGACCAGCATCTTCTTTTAGGATATGATTGCCACACGGTGCTGATCAAGTTCGAAAGGAAGAAAATGCCAACTAATTATTTTGATTTCATTGACTCTCTCCCTCCAATCGTGCCCAATATATTTACGGCCTTATTGATTTTCTTCGGTAGTTTATTTTTAGCCCGATTTTTGCGCAAGCTACTCAGCAAGATGCTTAAAAAACGTGCTGTTGATTTTGAACTCAGCATCCTTCTGGGGCAGCTGCTCTACTGGGGCATTATCGCTTTTGGTATTATCACTTCGCTCGGTCGCTTTTTCGATGTGACGGCTTTTATTGCAGGTTTGGGTATTCTTGGCTTTACGATTGGTTTTGCGATGCAGGATATCATGCAAAACTTTGTCGCGGGCATCATCCTGCTGATCCAGCAGCCTTTCAATGTTGGGGAAGATGTTGAGGCTGCAGGCTACTCAGGGACGGTTCTGACCATCAATATCCGCACAACCGAAATGCGCGATTTTGATGGCCGCATCATTATTATCCCCAACGCACAAATACTGTCGAACTCGATCACCAATTTCAGCCAGGCAAAATCACTACGAGTGGTATTGCCCATCGGCATTTCATACGATGCAGACCATGATAAGGCCCGGCAAACCATCCTGGATGCCATCGCCGATATTCCAGGATTGCTCAAAGACCCCGCTCCAAATATCGCCTTCCACACCTTTGGTGGTTCGTCGATTGATCTGACGATCTATTTCTGGATCGATACAAATCTGACAGACCCGAAATCGGCAAAAAATATCGCCGTGACAAAAATCAAGACAGCGCTCGACAAGAAAGGGATCCAGATACCCTTCCCCATTCAAACCCTATACGTCCAAAAATAATTTACTCTTTGAGATGTAAAACAGGACTCGCTAAAGGCCAGTCCCGTTTTTGATTCTGAATCAATAGTTATTCTTCTGGATCAGCGGTAGTCAACCCCAGTTTTTCCCCAAGGATACGGGCGATCGTCCGCGACGCTTCCGGACGAGCGGCTTGCTTGCAGTTTTCAATCACTGCCTGCCTCGTGGGCGGATGCGTGATCCAGCGCGCCAGGTTGCGGACCACGTCCTCCGGGTCGGGCGCCCAGACGCCTGTCCCCGTCTCCTCGACAAAGGTGACATTCCCATCTTCCTGGCCCGGCAGGCGCGCGAAAAGAATGATCGGCAAATGCGCAGCGAGGGATTCGGCAATCGTTCCCGGACCGGCTTTGGTGACGAGAACATCGGCGGCACGCATAAAATCGGGCAGATCTTTGGTAAAGCCATAAATAAAGGTCGGGATCGGCCAATCAAGTTCTAACAATTCTTCTTTGAGTTTTTCGTTGCGTCCGGCGACGATTACCAGCCCAACATAGAGTCCGGAATCGGCGATGGCATGCGCCGTTTCGCCGAGAGGCCCCATCCCGTCGCCACCGCCAACAGCGAGGACAATAAATTGATCCTGTGGCCAGCCCAGCCTTTCGCGTATTTCGGCTTTTGTCCCTGAGGGAACCGCACACCTTTCGGGGATGGGTTGCCCGACCACGCGCAATTTTTCGGGTGGCATATCATAATCAAGGGCACGCTGGCGCGCCATCTCAGTCGGAACCAGGCTCAAATCCGCGCGCGTATCGAACCATAAAGCATGCGAGGTGACCATGTCAGTTACGACAGTGATAAAGAGAGGCTGCTCATCCTCTTCGCCCAACGCTTTTAAAAAAGATGTGGTTGCCAGAGCATGAACGGCAACGATCATATCGGCGGGATGACGTTTGACAAGCTCTTTGGTGGCCTTGCCAATATAAGGCCACATGCTGGCGGTGATGGCTCGGGCGCGCATACGACCGTCGCTGATCTTAAAGCTCAGCCCCCAGAGATACGGTGCTTTGACCATATCCGGGTACCAATCAGGCATTTTATTAAAGGGCAGCGGAGCGTAACCTTTGATGAAATCAACCATTTCTGTGGTAACCGCATCCCCAAATTCGAGAGAGAGGGCTTCGATGATCGATTCGGTTGAACTGCGGTGACCACCACCGGTATCGGAAAAGAGAAAGAGAATGTGTGGTTTTTTATTCGCCAAGTTCATCCTCCTTGGGTAGGATTATTTTCAGCCGACGAGAAAGTTCACGGCGAGTAAGCATCACCCGTCGTCCACAGCCAAGACATTCGAGGCCGATATCGGCGCCGAGACGGGTGACCCTCCACTCGTAGGAACCGCAGGGATGCGGCTTGCGCAATCGAACGATATCTTTGATTTCGATTTCAGGGAGCATGATGGGATTATACCGCGAGAGAATCGGTACTTTACTGTGAGAAGATCGGTACTTTACCCATCCATGCGGAGTATTGCTGCGCATGGACTCAACGCCTCTAAGCCCGCTACCCTAAAGGCTACTTCGCGAAAGCGGACTCTCTCATGCGTGAGCCGGTTTGCACGGGGATTTACGCGTGCCCGGTAGGGTGTTCCGTGCGAAAAAGCGCTATGATTCTATTTTTACACAATAAAATAGCCACTTCCCACTTTTTCTCTGCTTTACATCAATCAGCTTCTTGATATAATCCCGTGGAAATTATATTTTTTAATACTATCAATGACTCGTCTGAAAAAAGCTGAACTTTAACAACCGACAACTGAGCCGAATCCA
>NZ_CEYOSI010000025.1:0-24808 GCF_982879505.1 Candidatus Desulfolinea nitratireducens | reverse complement strand
CGGTGGACGCTGCCTATAAGGCGATCGATGAGGTCGTAAAAATGCCCAATACCCTGCTTGAGTTCCACATCCATGCAGTCACCGAAGGCATTGACGCCATCGGTGAAGTGACCGTACGGCTTGAGCCAGAAAATGGAAGCATCCCCGAGCGCACCTCCCCCCAAAGCGGAGAGGTGCATAAACGCACCTTTGGCGGGTATGGCGCACATACCGATATCATCGTGGCTGGTGCAAAAGCGTATCTCGCCGCATTGAATAAATTGCTCGTCGCCAGTGGTCGTTATGGTGAAGTTGAAACCGCGACAGAGGTTGGCGCATAAAACTCTGCCCTCACCCCCGCGTCGCTACGCTTGCTCCCCCTCTCCCGCGTTGCGGGAGAGGGAAGTTCGAGCAAAGCAAGAACGGGTGAGGGCAGGTTCTCATCACTTAATCAAGGAGAATAAAATGAGCAAGAAAACAAAAATACGCACAAAAGAAGACCAAAAAACAGAAGAAGAACATATGATGGAAACATTCCCGGAGCCCCGAGGCATGCCCAACGAATGGAGCCTGTCTGATTTGGCAGACGCCAAAACAAAGAGGGATCTGCTGGATGATAAAAAGGTAGTCTCCTTGCAAAAGAGCGCAAAGGAAAGTAATGGAGACTCTCCAGAAATGAAAAAAGACGAAGAGCATCTGATCGAAACTTTCCCCAAACCGCGCACCATGCCTTCTGAGTGGCATTGCAATAATTGCGACTAAACATCGATGATGCATAAAAAACCAAAAAATCTCTTTCAAAAAGTATGGGATGCGCATCTTGTTGCTGAAAATGATGACGCACCCTCCATTCTTTATATTGATCTTCATCTCATCCACGAGGTGACCTCACCCCAGGCCTTTAGTGGACTGCGGGATAAAGGGCTAAAAGTTCGCCGCCCGGAGCGCACTATCGGGACCATGGATCATTCCATCCCCACCCTCTCTCTTGATCTTGAGACTGCCGACGATATGGCCGTCAAGCAGTTGGCACAATTTGAAAAGAATTGTACCGATTTTGGGATCCAGTTTTACGGCATGGATAGCCCGAATCGCGGCATCGTCCATGTGATCGGGCCGGAGCAGGGATTTACCCAACCCGGACAAACCATCGTCTGTGGCGATAGTCATACCTCTACACATGGCGCTTTTGGCGCACTTGCTTTTGGGATCGGCACCAGCGAAGTGGAACATGTTCTCGCTACACAAGCTTTGCTTCAAAATCGCCCCAAAACCTGCCTCGTCAAATTTGAAGGAAAACTTCAGAGGGGCGTGACTGCCAAAGATATGATCCTTGCCCTGATCGCCAGGATCGGCATTGGCGGTGGGACAGGCCATGTCTTTGAGTATGCAGGCGAGGCCATCCGTACATTGAATATGGAAGAGCGGATGACCCTCTGCAATATGTCCATCGAAGCGGGTGCGCGTGCCGGAATGATCGCCCCAGACAACGTCACATTTGAGTATTTGGCTGGGCGTCCCTACGCCCCGAGCGGAGAAGCATGGAAAGCTGCCCTCAAAAAATGGCGTCAACTTCCCTCAGACAAGGGCGCTGAATACGATCAGACCATCACGATCGATGTATCCAAACTTGAGCCAATGGTCACTTTCGGAACCAACCCGGGGATGGGCACAGAGATCAATTCAAGTGTCCCAAGCCCAATTCACGAGAGCGATCCTGCGAAAAAATCCGCCCTTGAAAAAGCCCTTGCTTATATGGATTTGGCCCCGGCCAGCGCGCTAAAGGGGCATCCCGTCGATGTGGTGTTTATCGGAAGCTGCACCAACTCCCGAATGAGCGATCTGCGTGCCGCCGCATCTATCCTGAAAGGTCGCAAAGTCGCCGAGGGGATCCGCCTGCTGGTTGTGCCTGGCTCTGAGAATATCCGCTTAGAAGCAGAGGCCGAGGGGATCGATGAGATCGTCCGCGAAGCAGGCGGTGAATGGCGCTTTGCCGGATGCAGCATGTGCATCGCGATGAACGGCGATAATCTCGAACCTGGTCAATACGCTGTCAGCACGAGCAATCGAAATTTTGAAGGCCGGCAAGGCAAAGGTGGGCGCACATTTCTCGCCAGCCCCCTGACCGCCGCCGCCAGCGCGATCACTGGCAAAATTACCGACCCCAGAGAGTTCATCTAATGAAATCTTTTACCAAACTAACTTCCAAAATCATTCCCCTGCCTCATACAGACGTGGATACCGACCAGATCATCCCGGCCCGTTATCTGAAAGTGATCGATAAATCGGGGTTGGCAGAAGGTCTCTTTGATAGCTGGAGACGCCTTGAAGATGGCAGCCAAAATCCCGAATTCCCGCTTAATCAGGATGAATACCAGGATGCTCAAATTTTGCTTGCCGGTGATAATTTCGGTTGCGGATCATCCCGTGAACATGCCCCCTGGGCGTTAATGGGATGGGGAATTAGCGTCGTGATCAGCACCTCCTTCGCAGACATATTTCGAAATAACGCGCTAAAGAATGGCTTGCTTCCGATTGTCGTCAGTGAGGAGATCCAGAAATCTCTCTTCGACCTCAGCGAGGAAGCACCTGCCGCAACCATCGACATTGACCTGGAAGCCCAACATTTCTCACTCCCCAATGGAGATATGGTCTCGTTTGAGATCGATACTTTTAGCAAAACCTGTTTACTGGAGGGGATTGATCAGCTTGGCTATTTGATGAAGCACGAGAATCAGATCGCGGCGTTTGAAGCGATGCGTAACGAGTAACAAGTATTGCGTATCGTATACCAGTGCCTGAGCGGAAGGCTAACGAAGGGAGCCGATAGTCGAAGGACGGCGATTACGAACACCGCTCTCCACTCTGTCGAGTACAGGCGACTACATATCTTGCATCACTCGATATTCCGCTCAAAGACTTTGTCTGTTATTGGAAAAAAAAATTATGATAAATAAAAAGAAGGTGAACTGGGCGTGGAAATTATTCCTCGCCCAGCGTATTGAGAAGCTCTGGTACAGCGATTCTCCCCCCGCAATCGGGGGGAGTTAGAGGGGGGCAATAAAACCCCCACCTAGCCTCCCCCGCGAGCGGGAGAGGAATAAAAACTTTCTTTATTATTTGTATGCAAGGAGATTCTCATGTCTACTATCATTCTTTACGATACCACCTTACGCGATGGTACTCAAAGCGAAGGGATTTCTCTCTCGGTCAACGACAAGATCAAGATCGCCAAACGCCTCGATGATTTTGGGATTCATTATATTGAGGGGGGCTGGCCAGGCTCGAATCCCAAAGATGTGGAGTTTTTTGAACGGGTCCAATCGCTAAAATTGAAGAACGCTAAAATTGCTGCATTTGGCGCAACCCGCAGAAAAAATAGTAAGGTAGAGGGTGATCCCAATATTCAGGCCCTTGTGGATGCTCAAACCCCCGTTGTAACGGTGGTTGGTAAAAGCTGGGATCTGCATGTCCGTGACGTGCTGGAGACCACCCCCGAAGAAAATCTGGCGATGATCGAAGAGAGCGTCGTTTATCTTAAGAGCCTGGGCAAAGAAGTTATTTACGATGCGGAGCACTTTTTTGATGGCTATAAAGCCAATCCCGAGTATGCCCTGGCAACTGTCCTGGCGGCAGAACGCGGGGGGGCAGATGTCCTCGTTCTTTGCGAGACAAATGGCGGGGCCCTCCCCTGGGAAGTGGAAGAGATTGTCAAAGAGATTGCAGAAAAGACGCAAATATCCCTAGGCATCCACGTCCACGATGATGGTGGGAACGGCACATCCAACTCACTGGCAGGAATTCGCGCCGGGGCGATCCATGTACAGGGGACGATCAACGGTTATGGAGAGCGGGTGGGGAATGCCAATTTATGCACCGTCATCCCCAATTTACAACTTAAAATGGGTTATCACTGTGTCAGCGCTGAGAATTTGGCGAGACTTTCTGACCTTTCTCACTATGTGGCCGAGATTGCCAATCAGCCACCCAATCATTACATGCCCTTTGTAGGAAAAAAGGCTTTCGCCCATAAAGGCGGCATCCATGTGGCTGCTGTTCTTAAAAACGAAGATTCATATCAGCATATTGACCCCACCCTGGTAGGGAATAAACGCCGCACCCTGGTATCGGAACTTTCTGGGCGAGGCAATGTATTAGATAAGGCACAAGAGTTTGGGATCGATGTTAGCAGCGAAAGCGCCCGGCAGGTTGTTGATCAAATTAAAAATCTCGAGGCAAAAGGATTTACTTTTGAAGGTGCAGAAGCATCCGCGCAATTACTTATGCAGCGTGCGGAAGAAGACTACTCACCTCCATTTGAATTGATCGACTACACTGTTGTGGTAGAACACCGTAAAGGCCTGGGCGTATTTGCCGAAGCGACTGTCAAAGTGAACGTAAATGGAGAAGTTGTCCACACGGCAGCTGAAGGTAACGGTCCAGTTAACGCGCTAAATAGAGCCCTTCGTAAAGCATTGACAAACTCCTATCCTCGCCTTTCCAAAATACACTTATCGGACTATAAAGTTCGCATTCTGGATAGTGAAAGTGGTACAGCCGCGATCACACGCGTGTTGATCGATACAAAAAACGGCAATAACGATCGCTGGAGCACTGTTGGCGCGAGTACAAATATCATCGAAGCAAGCTGGCGCGCACTTGCAGACAGCATGGAATATGCCCTACAGACTGGATAATCAAACACTCCCCCTCCTGACCTCCCCCGTTTCACGGGGGAGGAACTGTTCTCCCCCCGCGAGCGGGGGGAGTTAGAGGGGGGCAAAGGAGAAAACATGAAAGCAAAAATCACGCTACTCCCCGGTGACGGGATTGGGCCTGAGGTCGTTGAGGCTGCGCAAAAGATTCTTGAAAAAATTGGTCAGAAATTCGGTCATCACTTTGATATGGAAGCTCATCTTATCGGTGGTATCGCAATAGATAAGACGGGGGTCGCGCTCCCGGAAGAGACGCTTGCTGTGTGCAAAAAAGCAGATGCGATCATCCTGGGTGCGGTCGGCGGCCCCAAATGGGATGACCCGAACGCCGCCGTACGCCCCGAGCAGGGTTTGCTCGGTTTACGAAAAGAATTGGGTCTCTTCGCTAATTTACGCCCGGTCCAGCCGCATCCGCAATTAATGGGGGCATCCCCGCTCAAAGAATCCTATCTTGAAGGTGTGGATATGCTCATCTTACGTGAGCTGACAGGCGGGATCTATTTTGGTGAGCCGCGTGAGAAACGCATCAATGCGAATGGCGAAGAAGAAGCGCTCGACACGATGATTTACAGTGAGAGCGAAATTCAACGGATTGCAAGACTCGCCTTTGAGATTGCAGGTGAGCGGCGCAAAAAAGTGACTTCAATTGACAAAGCCAACGTCCTGGAATCCTCCCGCCTGTGGCGCAAGACAGTTGGGAAAGTCGCAAAAGATTATCCTGAAATTGAACTTGAAAATCTCCTCATTGATGCCGCAACAATGCACCTGCTCTCCCGCCCCCGCGATTTTGATGTAATGGTCACAATGAACTTATTTGGAGACATTATCACCGACGAAGCCTCGATGCTGACCGGGTCGATGGGAAATATGCCCTCTGCCTCGTTGGGCGATGCGTTGAACGAATTCGGGAAACAGCGCGGTCTCTATGAACCAATCCACGGCTCCGCGCCGGATATCGCCGGTCGAGGAATCGCCAACCCGATCGGAATGATTCTCTCGACAGCAATGATGCTCCGTCACTCGCTGGGATTAATCAATGAAGCGGAAGCCATTGAAAAGGCGGTCGACTCGGTTTTAAATTCCGGTCATCGCACGGCTGATATAGCCAAGGAAGACGAATCCCCGCTCAGCACATCAGAAATGGTTAATAAACTCATCGAAAAATTAGCATAAGCGCTTACCAATAACAAATATAGATGTATGGGATCAATATTTTTCGATTTACGTCTTTGCGAGGCAGCTCTAACGCCGACCTGTACTCCGAAGGGGTAAGCAATCTCCCTGCAGATAATAAGGGGATTGCTTCTCTACGAGATGCTGCGCGATCGCAAAAGAAGTTCGCAATGACGCGGCGAGTGCGGAGAGTTAGGTTCATGAACATAAATCACAGTGTACATTGCGAATAAGTGATAATATTTGATTTTTCACTTATAATGTACTGTTGAAACGTTGAAATAAACACTTAATATTGCAGGAGAAATACGCATGAAACATCTAATCCCTTATATTCTATTCTTCAGTTTGCTGCTAAGCGCATGCGGAGCAATACAATCGGCCCCAACAACTCCGACGATCAGTCCTGAAGATATTCGCGCCACAGCAGATGAAATGGTCTACGGTATGCTTACCCAAACGCAGGCAGCAATGCCAACCAATACGCTTGCACCCCCAACAAATACACCCTTACCAATTGCCACTGCAACAATCACTCTGGTGCCGACCCAATCCGCACTGGATGGCTCGCCAACAATATCTGTGGCTACCACATCTCCATCTGCCATTATCGTGCCAACAAATACTTCCGCATCTACAAACGTGTTTGCTTGTACCGAAAAACCACTCACTGGCTGGACTGGAGATAGCGCCCGATTATCGGTTACCAATTATGTAAATGACTCAACAGCCAATGTTTTCCTTTGCATCACAACCAAGTATGACAATGATGCTGGATATATAAATATACCTGTGGTGAAATCAAATAGCGCTGATGTACCCATGGGCTGTTACAGTGCAACAGCCTGGGTGGATGGCAAAAAAGATTTTAATGCCACGACAACTTTTTGTATTAATAACACAAATAATGTTCAACTTATCATTGATGATAACCGTCTGACATTCACAGCTGGCTGCGCACCAAATTGCTAAAGATTAGTTTCCTGAATACTTAAAGATCCCCGTATGGGGATCTTTTTTGTACCTAGAAAATCTCGTCCAACGCCAGATCAACACCCTCAAAAATCCGTGCACCTTGCGCCTGCAAATACTCGCCTTTATGCGGCGTTCTTGCGATCCCTATTTTATTTACATGTACCGAAATCCCCCGCCCATATAATACCTTTTCCATTTCACCCACGCTAATAAGTCCAGCGGGCGTGTCTTCGAAGACCCATATCTCGCTACCCTCTAAATACCCAATTACATCTGCCCCTCCCCCATTCAATGCAGCATACGCGTCCAGCATACTCGTATCCATATCTCTTCCAAAAGACATATGGGAGGCTGCCAACGCGTGGACAGGAGAAGGTTTCGCAAGGGAGGTTGTATTCTCACCAACCTCCTCGGCGAGCCATTCAATTTCGCCATAACCAACCAAAGGAAATCCCTCCAGCCCAACCAATTGGAGACCATAATGGGCATCTGGCATCCCTCTTGAAGGGCGATTCGTCATCACCACACCCCCATTTTCGGGATCTTTCAGCCAGGCGAGAAGCCGATTTCTTACGTCCGCACCAAGCAGCGGCTGATCAAATTGAAACAGAAAACTCTCCACATCCAAATTTCCGTTTTTCCCATAGATGCGCTTAAAGTCATTGCTCCCCAAAATCATCTCCTGAAAAAGATTTAGCGTGGGAGAATGGTCGATGGATTGACTATTCCTGATTATGGAAATCGCGTGCGCAGGATCAGCTCCTGTCTTATTTACAAGATGCTGGATGGCTCTCTCAAGCCGAAGCCGGGCATGGTCCTGGGCTGGCTCCCGTTTAAGAGAATCAAAAAGGGGAGGTAATGAAATTTCCCCAATAAGGGCGAGCAACGCCATACAAGCCGCGCTGGAATGCCATTCACTGGAGATGCCCAATCCCTCGAATTGAGCGATTTCCGCATCCGAAAGTGTGATCCCTTCATACCCCAAGGCTTGCGCCCCCAATCGGACTGTCTCCTTAAGTGCACGGTGATAGCCAATAGGTTTTAGCAAAACTCCGTCCATATCGAAGATGAGTATTTTTTTGCTCATTGCAGATGTCTCTTGCGCAACTCGTCTTCCACATCGCTCAAACTCAATCCTTTTACAGATAGCAAAACCAGCGTGTGGTAAAAAAGATCGGCCACCTCTTCGATGATGCGTTGATCTCCTTGCCCCTTTGCAGCAAGGATGACCTCGACTGCTTCCTCCCCAACCTTTTGCAATATGCGGTCTTCACCATCGGAAAATAAGCTCGCCGTATAAGATTTTTCGGTGGGGTGGGTCTTTCTATCTTCAATGATCTCAAATAGTTTTTGAAGCATTTCTCTACTTTCCTATTTCAATATCCTGATAAAAACAACTCTGTTTCCCAGTGTGACAGGCGGGGCCAGCAGGCTTGACCAATATCAGAAGAGTATCAGCATCGCAGTCTACCAGAATTCTACGAATATTCATAAAATTTCCTGATGTTGCCCCCTTAAGCCAGAGTTCGTTACGACTGCGGCTCCAGAAATGAGCCTGACCCGTTTTTTGCGTCAGCTGAAAAGATTCCGCATTCATCCAGGCAACCATGAGAATATCCTTGGTTTCTTCATCCTGCACGATCGCTGGAATTAAACCACGCGCATCAAATTTCAAATCGATCTGATTTATCATGATCCACCTTCAACCATCCTGACAGGAATTCCTCTGCTCAGCAACTCCTCTTTAACCTCCGCAATTGTCAGGACCTTATCGTGAAACAGGGAGGCAGCGAGGGCTGCATCTGCGCCGCCAAGGGTGACCGCATCTGCAAAATGGGACACATTCCCCGCGCCACCGCTGGCGATAACGGGCACATTCACTGCCTCAGCAATTGCGCGGGTGAGTTCCAGATTATAACCAGCGAGGGTCCCATCCGCATCCATGCTGGTTAGCAGGATTTCACCAGCGCCCATATTCACACCACGTTTCGCCCATTCCACCGCGTCCAATCCGGTAGGTTTTCTCCCACCGTGGGTGTAGACTTCCCAGCCCTCACCCTTCTTTTTCGCATCGATGGCGAGGACAATGCACTGTGCGCCAAAACGTCTTGCTCCCTGAGAAAGCAGATCGGGATTTTGGACAGCGGATGAATTGATCCCGATTTTATCTGCCCCTGCAAGCAGGGTGCGGCGCGCATCCTCGACGCTGCGGATACCGCCTCCAACAGTCAGCGGCAAAAAAACTTTCTCGGCCACCCTCCGAACAACATCAAGCATGGTCTCTTTGCCCTCATGCGTAGCAGAGATATCGAGAAAGACAAGTTCGTCTGCTCCCATCTCATCGTAGGCTTTTGCCTGTTCTACAGGGTCACCGGCATCTCTCAAACCAACAAAGTTGACGCCCTTGACCACACGCCCATCTTTGACATCCAGGCAGGGGATGATCCGTTTTGCTAACATGCCCCACCCCCACCTACCCTCCCCCGCAAGCGGGGGAGGAACTTATTCTTTGCTTTAATTAACATATTAAAGCCTCCTTCAACGACAGGTGATTTTCATATAAAGCGCGTCCAATAATCACTCCGCTCAAACCGGCTTCTTTGACCTGGCGGACATCATCCAGTGAGGCGATCCCACCTGAGGCAATCACATCCAGGCCACTTTGCTCAGCAAGTTGACGGGTATTCTGCGTGTCATTGCCGATTCCCATCCCGTCGGTGGCGATATTGGTGTAGATGATCATCGTCGCACCGATCTCCTTTAATGCGGAGGCAAATTCAAAGAGAGAACGATCCGAAGCCTTTTGCCAGCCACGCGTCATAAGGACACCATCCCGCGCATCCAGGCCAAAAACGATTCGGTCAGCCCCAAATTCGCCAATCGCTTTTTCAGCAAAACTGGAATTTTCGAGGATAGCCGTCCCCAAAATAACGCGGGTGATACCAAGGGCGAGGGCGCTCCTGATATCGTCTAGGCTACGCAGCCCCCCGCCCAACTGTGTAAAGATTTTATCTCCGCAGGCGGCGAGGATATTTTTGATCGCACGCTGATTTGGCTCGGTATTTTCGCCAAAGGCACCGTCGAGATTGACGAGGTGCAACCAATGCGCGCCCTGTGCCTGCCAGTTTTGAGCTATTTGAGCTGGATCGCTACTGTAGGCTTTCTGCTGCGTCGGGTCGCCCTGACGAAGCCGGACAACCTCTCCTGCGCGGAGGTCAATCGCGGGGTAGATGGTAAAGGACATAATATGCTCCTAAATAAAATAACATAGCCAAAACGGAGAACCCGGTAGGGAGCGCAGTCGAAGGAGGGCATTGAATGGATCGCTCTTTACCCTGTCGGGTACAGGCGACTACGCTACGCTTCGCTCAGAGACTGGGCATGTTTTTATATTTTCTCCACAAAATTTTTCAGGATTTGCAATCCGATTTTTTGGCTTTTTTCAGGGTGAAACTGAACACCATAGATATTCTTTAAATTGACAACGGAAGTGAACTCAACCTCGTAATCAGTGCTTGCAAGAATATGCGCAGCGACCTCGGGCTGGCAATAGTAGCCATGATTGAAATACACATAACTTTCATCAGGGATTTCGCTGGTCAGCGGTGAATCCTTTAATAGCTGAAGCGTGTTCCAGCCAATTTGCGGGATTTTGAGGGTATCACTTTCAAATTTGAGCACACGCCCCGGAAGGAGAGAAAGCCCCCCGTGAACGCCATGTTCGTATCCTTCTTCAAAAAGAAGCTGCATCCCGAGGCAGATGCCCAAAAGAGGTTTCCCGGAATCTGCAAATTCCTTGATCACCGGAACAAGATCATTTTTTTTCAATCCATCCATCCCATCTTTGAAGGCTCCCACACCGGGCAAGATTGCTTTTGATGCGGCGAGAATTTTCTCAGCGTCGTTTGTAATGAGCGCTTTCCCGCCGACAAATTCAATCGCTTTTTGGACAGAGTGTAAATTCCCTGCACCGAAATCGATGATCGCGATCATGAGAGTTTTCCTTTTGAGCTGGGGATGAGATCCGATCGACGTGGGTCAATCTGTGTTGCCGCATCCAGGGCGCGGTCAAAAGCTTTGAATAGCGCCTCTGCCATATGGTGGTTATCTTTTCCATACAAAATATTAAGGTGCAGATTCATCCGACTCGTGACCGCAAGGGATTCGAAAAAATGCTCAAGGAGGGAGGTTGGAATCCCGCCGACATCGGGACTGACCCAATTTGTCTGGATGACAGAATAAGGTCTGCCCGATAGATCGAGTACAACATTTGCCAGCGCATCATCCATGGGGACGCTTGCTTCTGCCATCCGCGTGATGCCGCGCTTTTCACCAAGTGCCTGTCCAATCGCCTCCCCCAAAACAAGTCCGCAATCTTCGATGGTGTGATGCGCATCGATATGCAAATCACCTTTGGCCTGGAGGTCAAGGTCTATCAACCCGTGGACAGCGATCTGGGTCAGCATATGGTCAAAGAATCCGATGCCAGTATTAATTTTAGCAATTCCACTCCCATCGAGGTTGAGAGAGAGGGAGATATCGGTTTCATTCGTTTTTCGGTTGATTGTAGATATTCGCATGATTTATCCTTTTCTTTTCACCACAGAGTCCACAGGGAGCACAGAGAAAAGCTCTTCTCTATATCTTTAAAACTGTGTGGTCTCCGTGCTCTTTGTGGTTAGGTACTCCAACAACACATCCATCTGCTCAGGTGTTCCAACGCTGATGCGGATATGGTCATCCAGGCCGGGGTTGCTAAAGTAACGGACCAAAATACCGGCAGAGGCAAGGTCTGCCTTGAGTTTGGCTGCCTCTCGTCCAAGCACGCGGCAGAGGATGAAGTTCGATTTGGAAGGATATGGTTTCAAATATGTAATTTCCTTCAACGCCTTGAAAAGCCGCTCCCTCTCAGTGATGATCTTTTGCCCGATTTCTTCCAGCTCCCTGGCATGGCGAAGTGCTGCCAAAGCCGCTTCACTTGCAGCAACGGAAATATTATAGGGTTGCTTTGCCGTCCATAAATAAGGCATCAATGCTGAGGGGAAGACTCCGTATCCCACACGCAAACCGGCCAACCCCGCCCATTTACTGAATGTGCGGAGGACGATCAGGTTTTCACGCTCAGAAGCTTGATGAATATAGCTTGCATTTGGAGGGGCGAATTCCATATAGGCTTCGTCCAGGACAAGTAGCAGATTCTGCTCGAGGAGGGCATCAATGATTTTTGGCGAGAGCAAGCCTCCATCCGGGTTGTTCGGATTTGCCAGAAAGAGGAGCTTAGGCTGATATTTTTCAATCGCATTGAGGAGGGCATCCGCATCCACGGAAAAATCATCCAATCTGGGAATATTGACGACGCGCCCTCCGTTGACGGCGGTATCAAAGGCGTACATGCCAAAGGTGGGCGGGCAGTTTAGGATCACCTCACCGGGGTTGATAAAAAGGCGCAAAATCAGATCAATCAACTCATCGGCACCTGCACCCGTGAGAATATTTTCAACAGGCAATTGATGGTATTCGGCAAGGGCGCGTCTCAAAAATCGGCTCTCAGGATCAGGGTAAATATGAGCATTGGACAGATCCTGAAGTGCCTTGGCAACAGCAGGCAAAATGCCATAGGGGTTCTCATTGGCATCCAATTTGATGATCTTATTGGCCGGAATGCCCAACTGCTCGGATAGCACCTCAAAGGGGATGATGGGCGTATAAGGCTCCATATTGAGGATGTGGGGTCTGAGAAGTTTTTTCATAATTTATCCATAAGGTTATGCAGATTTTTTAGATTTCAGGTTCACCACAAAGGCACGAAGGACACAAAGTTTTCTCTAAACCCACAAAGAGCTTCCTTTGTGGGCCTAATGAAACTCTTTGTGCTCTCTGTGTTTTTGTGGTGAGTTTCATCATTCAGCATTCTTAATTCTGATTTTAGATGCATTCGCGTGCGCGGTCAGTTTTTCGGTATCAGCAAAATCTGCCGCGATGGGACTCAGCTCAGCCGCGGTCTGCGGATCGAGGGCAACTACGCTGGAAATTTTAACGAAGTCCAACAGGTTGAGAGGCGAGGCAAAACGCGCTGTCCCGCTGGTTGGCATGACGTGGCTGGGGCCAGCAACATAATCGCCCAGTGCTTCAAAGGAATGTTCGCCGAGGAAGAACCCGCCAGCGTTATTAATTTGATCCATCAGACCTTGCGGATCACGTACTGCCAGGCAGAGATGTTCGGCAGCATACTCGTTTGCAAGCCTGGCTGCCTCCTCGATGGAGGTTGTTATCACAATGCCACCTTTATTTTCCAGCGAGGCTTTGATGATCTCTGCGCGGGAAAGTTTGTCCATTTGCGCGGCGACTTCCTTTTGAACTGCTTTTGCGAAATCGGCATCAGTGGTGAGTAAAATTGCACTGGCCTGCACATCATGCTCCGCCTGGGCGAGTAAATCAGCCGCGACCCAGGCAGGGTTCGCCGTCTCGTCAGCGATGACCATCGTCTCAGTAGGGCCAGCCAACCCATCCAGGCCAACCAAACCATATAATTGCTGTTTTGCCAGGGTGATAAAGAGATTCCCGGCGCCGACGATCTTATCCGCGCGGGGCAGGGTCTCTGTCCCAAAGGCCATCGCGGCAATCGCCTGCGCACCACCGATCTGATAAATTTCGTCAATACCGCAAATAAAGGCAGCAGCCAATATCGAATCTTTGGGGTTTGGCGGGGTGCAAACAAGAATATCCTTCACGCCCGCTACCTGAGCAGGGATCACGCTCATCAACAGGGAGGAAGGCAGCGGAGCTGTCCCGCCCGGCACATATACCCCGACACGCTCTATCGGTGTAAAACGTTGACCAATTTCCCCTCCCATTTCCTTTGTCAGCCAACTGGTGATGGGTTGATTATTATGAAAACTGCGAATCCGCTCGGAAGATTTACCCAAAACTTCCTGCAATCGAGAAGGGATGCGGTCCCAGGCGGCCTCCAACTCTTTTTTCGGAATTACAAAATCTGCCTGATCAAATTTATCTATCAAGGCAGACCATTTCCGAACAGCTTTATCGCCATCCTCATCAATCGATTTCAAAATCTGCGCCACAGCCTGATCTGGCCTCACGCCTTTGCCAAAAAGAGTCTCCGTCCTCTCGATCGTTAGTGGTGAATACTTATCCTGATAAATCGGTTTTCGCACCAGCAAAGATCGCTGTGCTTCTTCTACAGAATAGATTTCAATCATTTATGCCTCCAATGCAGATAACATTGCAGAAAGTTCTTCGGGTTCTTCTTCAAAAATATAATCAACCTGCGAAACCACTACCCCGCTGCCTCCAACCTCACGGATCTCGCGTACGGCCTGGTGCAATTTCGATTTCGTGACGACCAAATGAGCAGCGTACCAACCCCGTCCTTCTCTTGTGATGACCTGCGAGATAGTCGGCCCCTGCAATCCTCCGATGACTTTCTTTTCGAATATTTTTTCGGCGATCTTCTGAGGGGATTCACCTCGAATATTGGCAAAGATCGACAATTTTTCATTCCCTCGCAAATAAGCCCCGATCACCTCCAGCAGTTGGATGGCAATCTTGCGGGTCGCAGGATTCTTTTGCAAACAGACCTTATTAGCGATCAGACAAGCCTGCGATTGGAGTAGCTCACCACCCTCCAGGATTTTCAAATGGTTATCACGCAGTGTTGTCCCTGTTGAGACGATATCCACAATCAGATCGGCATAGCCAACTGTAGGGGCAATCTCCAGCGCACCCTCCGATTGAATGACCTTGAACTGGACTCCGCTATTTTGCTCGAAAAATTTTCGGGTCAGATTTGGGAACTTGGAGGCAACTTTTAGCGGACGTTTCAGGCTTGCTTCCATGATGGATAAATCTGCCAACGAATTGACTTCTCCCCAGGACTGAGGCAGGATCACATTTAAAGAGCAATGGGAGAAACCCAAACGCTTATGCAACTCAAGAATATTGCCATTCTCGTCTTTTCTTTCAAGATAAATATCCCTGCCAGTAATCCCAAAATCCACACTGCCATCGCGCACACTATGGACAATATCACCCGGGCGTTGAAAAATGACCTCCATCTCTGGAAACCGGAGGATGCTGGCCTGATACTGGCGAGGATTTGGACTATAAACCCTGAAACCCACATTGGCTAAAAGTTCCTTGCTTTTCTCTCCCAAAAAACCCTTGCTGGGAAGGGATATCCTGATCTTGCGTTTCTCTGCTTTCATCAACCACTCCTATATTTTTAATTACCTGTGCATCGCACTTTACTGATGATTTTCAAATTGGTTTCGATCGTCCTGCAGGTTTAGATTGCAATTATGGGAACCTGTGGGACGTTTTCCCTGGATAAAATAAATTGACAGTAATGAACATCAATAAACCACAAAAAAAGCGCTTCCCAATCGGGAAGCGCTTCCAAAATGCCTGCTAATTCAATTTCTATTCTTACTAAGAAATGCAAAGCTCCTTAAAGCAATCCTGCCCGACGTGAGAGTCGATTGAATGAGCGTAATGATGATGGTTGGAAGACAAGAGTATGCATTTCATAACGGGGAGAAGTTTATCATAAGAAAAGAGATGGGGCAAGTTTGGATTTTTTGATATAAAAAACGCCAAGTGTTTTGAAGCACTTGGCGTTGGATGTTGAAATTCTATGAACCCGAAAACTGTCTACAAACCAGCGGCAGCTTTCAACGCTTCAGCTTTATCAGTCCGTTCCCAGGTGAATTCAACATCTTCACGGCCAAAATGACCATAGGAGGCCGTCTTGCGATAGATCGGTTTACGCAGGTCCAGATCACGGATGATGGCACCGGGGCGCAGATCAAAGTGCTCGGTGATCAACTCGGCAATTTTCTCATCTGCGATTTTTCCCGTACCAAAGGTCTCGACGTTGACCGAGAGCGGGTGGGCAACGCCTATCGCGTAGGCCACCTGAATTTCACAGCGATCAGCGATCCCGGCTGCGACAACATTTTTCGCCGCCCAGCGAGCTGCATAAGCAGCCGAACGATCCACTTTGGTGGCATCTTTCCCGGAAAATGCACCACCCCCGTGACGTCCCATTCCACCGTAGGTATCGACGATGATCTTGCGTCCGGTCACACCCGCATCGCCCATTGGGCCACCAATGACGAAACGCCCGGTCGGGTTGACGAAAATCTTGAGGGCATCATCCACCATGTCAGCAGGGAGAACAGGATTGATCACATGCTCAATGATCGCTGCACGGATATCTTCCTGCGTTATATCGTCTGCGTGCTGGGTGCTAACAAGAACCGTATCAACGCGTTTTGGCTTTCCTTTGGAATACTCAATAGTGACCTGGCTCTTGCCGTCGGGGCGGAGCCATTTCAAGGTCCCGTTTTTGCGGACTTCTGCCAGGCGCAAAGTAAGTTTATGCGCCAGGTAAATTGGCATTGGCATCAGCGTTGGGGTTTCGTTGCAGGCATAACCAAACATCATGCCCTGATCACCAGCACCAATCGCCTCGATCTCAGCTTCGGTCATTTCACCAGATTTGGCTTCAAGGGCTTTATCAACACCCATGGCAATATCAGTACTCTGACTGGCAATTGCAGAAAGGACGCCACAGGTATGTCCATCAAATCCTTTTTTCCCGCGGTCATAGCCGATCTCCACAACAACCTCGCGAACGAGTTTGTCGAAATCCACATAAGCCTCAGTCGTGATCTCACCCAGCAACATAACATATCCTGTTTTGATCGCTGTCTCACAGGCAACACGTGAACGTGGATCCTGCTCCAGACAAGCGTCCAGAACTGCATCGCTGATCTGGTCACACATTTTGTCCGGGTGGCCTTCAGTCACAGATTCAGATGTGAACATCAGGCTTTCGGAAGTCATAAAGGTAGAGCTCATAGTTTTTTACCTCGCTAAAAATAGGAAATGCCCCTTCAGGTATTCGTGAAAGGGCATCTTGGCAAGGTTTTTGCACGGCTGCCCTCTCATCTTCCAGAAAATTCACTGCCGGATTTGGCACCTTTGCATTGTTTATCCTAATGGTTTGAGATAAACAAAACTAGGTTGTCGAGGCTTCACAGGGCCGGTCCCTCCGCCTCTCTGGATAAGAGTTGCCGTATTGGGGCTATTGAATTGTGGCGAGAGTTTACCATAGCGGATAAAACAAGTCAACTTTCATAAGCGGGCCGCTGGATATGTAAAACCACTTGATCAAACGATCTTGGATTAGACGAGTCACATCAGAATTTCAGCTTGTTCCCATTTAAGAAACGCAGATTTGGATATTAACAAATCCCGTTAAAAAAACCTCCCTCAAATCCTGAGGATTTGAGGGAGGTTGGGAGAGAGCCACAAGATAATCTTTCCCTCCCAGTCGATCCTAATTTAGCGGTAGCAGGTTAGTTATTCGAAGCGCAGCGGAAGCCGATTTTCGGTGAAGATTCACCATGGAATTCAGGTGAATCCATATCATCGGCATCAGGATTTGGGCCACTGGCGCTGCCACGGTTAGAGACCCGAATATCCCTTTCTACATCCTGATACGATCCACCGCGTATTACACGTAATTGAGTAAGCATTCCCCTTGCAGCAAGGGGACCGCTTGGATTGGCTGCAACCGCAAGGGAATAGTAAGCCGGATCATAAAAATCGGAGACCCATTCCCAAACATTGCCCGACATATCGAGTACGCCGAAGGGGCTGGCGCCTGCCGGAAAACTTCCAACACGGGAAACATCGTTGATTTTATGATCGAAATTGGCGCGTGAAGTATCCGGCCTTTCATCACCCCAGGGGAAATTACGGAAGTCATCACCACGAGCAGCACGTTCCCATTCTGCCTCGGTGGGAAGGCGTTTACCAGCCCAGGCGCAATAATCGGAAGCATCGCCCCAGGTAACATATATGACGGGGTAATCGGCATACTGCTCGGTATTAAAATATTTCTGATGCTTTTCAGATTTGAATAAATCTGGTGGTTCACAGGCACCTTGCTGAACACAAAGCATATACATGGCGTTGGTGGTTTCAAGTTTATCCATCCAGAAGGCAGACATGGAAACCTTGTGGTCTGGTTTCTCGTCTTCCTCGGCCTTTACATCAAGAGCTCCCATGCGGAAATTTCCTGACGGGATAAAAACTTGTACCATCCCGTCCACAGGAGATGTACGCTCTGAACCAGCGCTTGTATCCTGATCCACAGGAGCCGCAGTGGGATTAAGTACAGCGGGGGCGGCGGTGGGGAAAGCCGTTGCGATAGGAATCGGGGTCGGTTCAGCAGCCTTGCCAATCGCGCCACATGCAGTGACAAAAAGCATTATCACCATTAAAATAGGAATTAGTTTTTTCATCTCGTTCTCCTTAACTAAATTTTATCTATAAGCTGAGTATATCTGCGAGAGATTTTTTTTGTAATCACCCAATAGTCACAATTTAATGTTTTTTTGCGACCCACTGCGACCAAATGGTGTATAATTACAATCTGATAATGAAAAATAAGGCAAAAATTGCGACTTTTCCTCAGATATCCTATGAAATGACCAATAAGTCCTTATACCACCTACACACGGAATCATTATGACCCCATTAGCCAAGACCATACGCGTTTTAATCGTTTGCGATCAATCTGACACCGCCCCTTTGTTGGGATATATGATTCGCGAAAAGGGTTTAAATGCGATTATAGAGACCTCTGTACAGCGGGCAAGCGACCGGGCAATGGAGATCATGCCTGAGCTGATCGTGATTGATGTGAATGCCCCCCATCCGGAACGGATCGCTTTAGCTAAAAAATATCGCACAATCAGCAGAAGCCCTATCCTGCTCTTTTTGCCTGCTCATCATGAAACAGAAATTCTGGAGGCCTATCAGGCAGGTGTTGATGAATGTATCGTGAAACCGGTCAGCCCGGCCATATTTCTGGCAAAAATCTCAGCCTGGTCGCTACGCAGCACAACCTCCCCGCTCAAGCTTCCTGATTCGCCTCAGCTCCGACTTGACTCAACCAGACGGATAGCCCTGGGACCCAAGGGGGAAAAAATCAAGCTTACAAATCTCGAATTCCGTCTATTGAGTTTTCTTATGAATCGGCCCGGATATGTTTTTAAAAATGAGGAAATTTTTCCTGCCGTTTGGGGTATCTCTGCCATGGATGACCAGACAGCACTTAAAAATGTAATTTACCGCCTCAGAAAAAAACTCGGGAAAGATCGGGAATATATGATCCAAACCCTGCCCGGAGGTTATTCCTTTCGTGAGGATTAATTTCTTATCTGCACAGGCTCATTGAACATATTCAAGAGCAGTATGTGCGTCCGCATAGGGAGAATCGTTGATGGAGAGCGCTTTTTCCCAGGCGGCTTTCGCGTCTTTGAATTCATTCTGTCTATAAAGCGCCCAACCATACCAAAACCAGGTTTCTTCGGACATATTCGTAATACCGCGCGCATAATCGGCAAGTAACAGCAATTCATCAATACGGTCGGCATGGAAATAGGCCCAAAATGGGCCAAACTGATACCGGAACATGCGTAGAGGTAATAATTCAAGTTCGCGTGCTTTGTCATATGCTAGGGCGGCCTCTTCGTATTCTTCGAAGTAAACAAGGTTACTGCCTAGATTAAACCAAGCATAAACATTGTTCGGGTCGGCTTTGATTTCTGAACGGGAATTAGCTAGAGCATGTTGACGATTGGCATCCGGATTCCAATCGGAGCCAAGCAAGATTTCAAGTTCGTTTTCATCACGCGGATAGTAGAGCACCATATATAAATTATTAAAAGGCTGCCATTCATCCTCGAGCTGCTCGTAGGAAATCGTCAGATCAGCGCCATGATAGGAATCTTGCACAATAAAGGTCTGCGTGGTGTCATCGTATCCAGTCAAGAGAAGGTAATGCGCAGCCCACAGATCATCGGATGGCCCGAAGGCATCATTTGGGTCAAGACTGGTGACACTTTCAACAATAACAGGGTAATTAGCTGCAATTAATTTTTTTAGCATATCCAGGTCGCCGGCTACGCGATATCCAATATTTAGCCAACCTGCGAAGTTACGCACATAATAGGCCATCTCTTCTGGATTGACATTGCGATCCTGCAAAACTGGCTTGATTTGCGCGGCGATCTCGGATTGGTCACCTTCCCACCCATATAAATGCAATGCCATAGAAAGCGTTGCTGGCCCACAATTATTAGGGGTTTGCTCCTCATAGGGTGGACTGGGAAGTAAAATCTTCTCTGGCAAAGGTGCGCTGGTTGCGGCGGGGTTTACAGGTAGCGTTTCAAGGGTAGGCGTAGCGATAGCTAAAGTTTCGGTCACTTCAACAGTTTGTGCTATTGAAGGTAATGGCGTCACTGGCAAGGCAGTCGGTACCGGACCGGGCGGATTGACAATATTCCTCAGATAGATAATAAACTTTTCATACCGCCAGGATAGCGCCGATTCCACTCGTGGGATTTGTAAAACCAATACTGCCAATATGAACAGTACGGTTAAGATAATGATAATTTTCTTTTTCGACATGGCGAGAGTTTACCAGAAATACCTTAGCGTAATATGTGCTAAAAAGGTTCGAAATCATTTTTCCAATATTCACCGCTGCCCGTATTTATTTTTCTTGTAATCTTGCATCGCTTTTATATCTTCGGCTGAAATAAGCTGCGGTGTGCCAATACTCAAAGCTAGAATATAAATCTGGGCTGTTTTTTCAACGACATGGGAAACCGTAAGTGCGGTTTTCATATCCTCACCAACACACAGAGTCCCATGGTTGGGCAGGAGTACGGCATTACGTTCTTTTCCCAATCCTGCTGCCACGTTCTGACCAAGTTCTTTCGTTCCAGGCAGAGCGTAGATCGAGCAGATAATTTTATCACCTACGATTTGGGCAAAATCCTCGCTAATCGCAGGCAGATCCATTCCATTAACACCCAAAACAGTCGAATATATTGGATGAGTATGAACAACAGCATTCACATCTGGCCGAGAATGGTAGACTGCGATATGTGTCTCTTTTTCAATAGAGGGAACTCGCGCACCATCAACAATATTTAGATCATTATCTAATACAACAATATCATTGGGTTCAATTTCACGGTAATCCATCCCGCTTGGGCTGATATATACCAATCCCGTTTCAGGGTCCCGAACACTAATATTTCCCCACGTTCCCACAGTCAGACCTTCTTCAAGCATCGTCACCCCAGCAGCGACGACTGTTTCTTTATAGCGTTTACCAGTCATTATTGATTTTCCTTATCTGCACACAGAAAGAACCGCCAGGTTTTTGAAGCTTGGCGGTAAGATATGATTTATCTGAATTCTAAATATATAATAATAATGGCTTCATTGCCCATCGGCCTGAATACTTGCCAACACCTGCTGATATTCTTCTGAATTAGCCGGCTTTATGCTCAAGAGCATTGTGATCGTTTTAACTGCCTGCTCTTTATCCCCTGCTTCTAAAAACATTTCGGCAGCATTATCAAACTCTTTAATCGCCTCATCTTTATTACCAAGGCGATAGTATTGCTCTGCAAGAATTCGATGCACCTGTGCGATGGAGGGATGATCATTGAGCAAGTTCTTTATCAATTCAACTATATCGTTTTCTTCTGAGGGATGCTCTGCCAGGTAACTTGTATAGTTATCCAGCTCTCGCAACCCCTGCGATTTATTCCCTAGTTTAAAATTCAGATCTATCAGGCTCTTTCGCGATTCGCTGTCTTCTGGACTAAGAGTTCGAATTTGCTCAAAAACTCTGACGGCTCGTTTCCAATCAAGACGCTGCATATCAATATCGGCCATGCGCTGTAGAATGTGAATATTCCACGATCGCTCCGCGGTACCTTGCTGCGCTGCTTGCAATGCAGTTGTATAGGTTTTTCGTGCCATATCCAATTCTGCAAGGCGATAATATATATCTGCCAGGTTCAAATATTCCTTGATCGCATCGTCAATCTGGCCGCGTGCGGTTAGTTGCTCAATCAACTTTGTGCGGGATGAAAGATCCATAGGCGCAAGCTGAAGGATTTTACGCAAGTAGACAGAAGATTGATTTGCTTCACCACGAATGCTATATGCCTCAGCAATTACACTAAATTTTGCAATGGCTTCTTCGTTTCTCTCATCCTGTATTAGAAGATTACCGATTAGCGAATGGAGAGGGAGATAATTAGGGGCGAAATAAATCGCCTGAAAAGCCTCGTCCATTGCTGAGCGCATAAAACCTGCGCGTGCCAGCTCGTGGACACGAGAGATCGCTCCCAATACCTGGCTGCTCTCAGCCTGAATCATAACCTCGGCCAAAGGCATTAGCATCTCACCATCTGACTTGGGGAGTTCTTTTCGAGCATTTCGAAGATGGTCGCGCCAGTTTGTCTGCATGAGCAATTCACTCACATTCTCACATAATCGGACGTGAAAATCTTCATCATCTTCATTAGCCTGGGCTTCGATCAAAGGCTCATATAGCTGGCGCAGCGCGTCAGCCTGATCATCAGAAGCAAGAATTACATCGGCCAACTTTAAGGCCTCGAGATATTCTGTCGCCGCCTCGGGGATGCGCCCCAAGCGTTGCAATATCTGCCCCATCAACAAACGTGCAGCAAGCCCAAAATCCTCATGCTTCACTGATTGCTGAAGATTACGCATCGCACTCTCGAGCCGATCTCCACTAGAGCGGAGCATGCCCAAGTCAAAATAAAGAGCGGGATGCTCAAACCCTGCCGCGAGAGCATGTCCTAACTCATCTGCAGCGATTTCATCATTATTTTTCGACTGGGCATCAATCGCTTGCCCCAAATGCAAGACGATCTTTGTATGAGACAGCTTTTTTAATGATAACTGTGCCGTTCCATGCATGATAGCTTGCATTCCCTTACGTTGTTTTTCTCCCTCACTTTCTGAATATTCAAAGAGAATTTCAGCAAGTATCATCATTGCTTTTTTGCGCGCCTCCCCAATGGGATCAGGACTGCTGGAGACCTCTTTCAACGGCGTATTCAATTGTTTAACTTTGGCAATGCGTAGTGGCGCCGTTCCACCGGTCGGGCGAATCGGCTTCGGCAACAGCTTGTCCGAATTTAATAATACCTGTGCTTGTTGCGCGGCCTGATTACCAGGCATAATTTTTAATGCCCGCCCCACCAATTCGGTGGCTTTATCAATTTTCCCAGAACGTTGCATCAGGCTTGCAAGCGCTAAATATTCAGTAACGGCCTGCCCCTGGTGCTGCATCCGCTCATGAACCAGAGCAAGACGGGAATGCGCCAAAATATGTTCTGGATCAAGTTGTGTAACACGTGACCAGTTTTCAATAGCTTTCTGTACATCTTTTTGGGCCAGATACAATTCGGCCGCTTTGGTCGCAGCATTTGTTGCGTCTTCCAAATTACCCAAACGCTCTGATAATTGCGCCATTTTCTCAAAAGGCATAGGATCTTCAGGGGATATTTCGGACAAGGATTGATACGTTAGCAAAGCCTCATCAAATTGCTGAATCTGATATAAAGCCAATGCCAGACTTGAAAGCGCCTTAGGATTGTCTGGCATCTCTGTCAATGCACTACGATAGGAAGCCGCGGCTTTATCCCACAGCTGATCCCACGCTGCAGAATGACCGTTATTCATTGCTTTCTGAAAATTAGCTTCATTTCCTGTCATGAAAAAAGTCTCGTCAATTAATTTCTACAGATCCCCCCACGTCAGCCCCCAACGGGCTTCGGTGGACAAGGGAATATCCAATTTATACGCTGATTCCATTGCGCTGGTTACTGCCTTAATAGTATCATCCAATTCATTCTGTGGACACTCGATAACCACTTCGTCATGCACCTGCAATAACATCTTACTATGCAGGCCAGTACCTTGCAAAGCCTTTGCCACATCCAACATCGCGATCTTCATAATATCTGCCGCGGTTCCCTGAATGGGAGCATTGATCGCCTCACGTTCTTCACGATTTCGCTGATTCTGATTGGACGGATTCTTCAAGGAGGGAAAATATCGTCGACGGCCCAACAGGGTTTCCACATATCCCTGCTCTGATGCTATTATACGGATATTGTCCAGATATCGTTTTACTCCAGGGAATTTCACAAAATAGGCGGTGACAAAATCTTCTGATTCAGCCAAAGTCAATTCTGTGGAACGAGTCAGCCCGAAAGCGGACATGCCATAGATCAAGCCAAAATTAACCGCCTTGGCATGGCGACGCATATCCTTTGTTACTTCCTCGAGACGAACTCCATAAATAGCTGCTGCCGTTGTGGCATGAATATCCTGCCCCGAACGGAATGCCGCCAGCATTGTTTCATCCTGGGCCATATGGGCAACAATACGCAACTCGATCTGAGAATAATCGATTGCGAGTAGCACATTCCCCTTTTCAGCGATAAAACCCTTGCGCACCCGGCGCCCCAGCTCAGAGCGGATTGGAATATTCTGCAGATTCGGGTTTGACGAGGCCAAGCGTCCAGTCACTGAGCCAGTTTGATTGAAAGAAGTATGTACGCGTCCCGTTGCTGGGTTAAGGGCAGCTGGTAAAGCGTCAACATAAGTGGATTTCAATTTGGAAAGCTCGCGTTGCTCAAGGATCAAATCCACAACCGGATGATCTCCGTGCATCCCCTCCAATACCGCTGCTGATGTGGAATAATGTCCACTTTTTGTTTTGCGCGTACGGTCCGGCGGCTGTAAACCGAGTCGATTAAATAGTATATCTGATAGCTGTTGGGTGGAATTTAGGTTGAAAGCCTTGCCTACCAGCTCAATAACCTGCTTCTCAATTTCTATCAGACGAGTTTCCAATTGTACAGACATTTCCTTAAAGAAAGGAATATCCAGCAAGATACCGGCCATTTCCATTTCGGCCAATACCTTAATTAGAGGCATCTCCAATTCATAAAGCAATTTTGTCCCCGCAACGCGTTCAAGGTCTTTTTTCAATAAAGGATACAGCCGCAGGCAAATTTCTGCATCAA
>NZ_CEYOSI010000024.1:0-24816 GCF_982879505.1 Candidatus Desulfolinea nitratireducens | reverse complement strand
GTGCAAGCCTGCTCTACTGGTTTCATCTACGACCATTATCCGCAAGTGATTTTTTACGCTCTTTTTGGGAAGATGCCTTTGTGCCAATCCCTCCAACGATTCAATGGTTCGGGAAATTTTGGGCAAGTATCCTTCAAAATCCACTTGGTCTTGATGGACATTCCATAATTCTTTTTCTCCTATTATTAGGTGGGATCGTTTTCCTATGGCGTACAAAATGGCAGGTTGCACTTGCTTTACTTCTAACAATGGCTTTTACATTTGTGGCGGGGTTGATCCAGAAATACCCACTTGCAGAACGGATGATGCTCTTTTCAGTACCAATTTTCCTTTTATTCTTTGGCGCAGGACTTGATAAGCTCAGCTCTTTAATAAAGTCTAAAAATTTATCTTTTGGCATAACGCTACTTCTTGCGGCTTATATTCTATATTCTCCAGTTAGTTCATCATTTGAAAAATTAAAAGCCCCACTGTATCGTGAGCATATTCGCCCTAGCATGGGCTATATTAAAGACCATTTCAAAGAAGATGATACGATCTATGTATATTACTTTGCTGAACCAGCTTTTCTTTTTTATCTCCCAAAATATCATCTTGAGAATAGCCCCTACATTCTTGGGGGCAATCACCAAGGGCAACCGAATGATTTTCTAAACGAAATTGATGAGTTGGATGGGCGCGTCTGGTTTATCTTTAGCCATGTTCATGAAAACGCTTCGATTAACGAAGAAGATTTTATCGTGAACTATCTAAACAAAAGAGGGGCACTTGACCGGGAATTCCGTGTTCCTGGCACTTCGGTTTCTTTATATTTATACGAACTATACTAAATATTATGGATAGGTAAATCCAGCAAAAACACCCTGAGCCAATAAGCTTGGTATTTTAGTGGGGATATCGACTAAAATCAAGACCGCATCTTCCCAAAGCTCGCCGCGCGCCATGATAACAAGGCTATTGTCGTCAAACCATCCAACTGGTTCCACGCGCTGGACCGTTCCCAGGCCAGAGACCGCCAGGAAAGCGGTATCCGCAAATTCGGCAATCACGTTCCCGTTCATGTTACCCACCCGCACCACTGAGTGAAAATTGGGTACTTCAGCCATCTGCCAGCCGCTCCCCTCCATCCAGGCCAGATATTGATTACCCGGGGAGAAGGATGCTTGTCCTGCGCCGCGCTGATCGACTGCGGCCAATAAGGGATAGGAGATATTCTCTCCCGTCTGGACGTTGCGGACCACCATCGCACCCGAGCCTGCTCCCACGCTGGTATCATTTGTGTAGGCCAACCATTTTCGGTCCGTAGAGATTGCCGAAGGATTTGCCTCCGCTCCGAGGTATTGGGAGCTTACCCTTGTTTGCAGATCAAGATAAGAGAGCGTCCGGCGCGGGTCAAAGACAATATCTCCGCCGATACCCCAGGGACGTTTGCTATACCATACCCCGATTGGCTCTTCATTATAGGTATCCACTGCCAGGGCAACCAGCGCCCATCCCTGCGGATCATTATCGCTCAAGACCGGCTCTGCTGTTGGCAGTGATTGGATTGTCCCCACATATAAATTACCGATCAGGCTTTCGCCAGAAAACTCAGCCGTTGTAAAGGCGATGATCGGTTTTCCCTCCGCGCCAGCCAACCCTGAAAAATTGGGATTGGAGAGTAAGGTGGAGATTTGCCCATAATTGTTGAAAAGTAGTGAGTTATTTTGCTCAATGGAAAAATAAACGATGGATAAGCCGGTATTCTCCTGCGAAAAGCCTTTTGCAATATGAAGGTTGCTTTTATCGACATAAGATAATCCTGTCGCATTTAGCTGTGTGAGGGTGTAGCCCTCGCGGTCAAAAAGGGATAAGGTGCCGTTTTTTTTAGCAATAATACCTGTGGGCAGGTCGGAGATGGGAAATATATCTTCTGACTGTGAAGGCTGCTCTACTTCTTCTTGCGGGGCAGCCTCTGGTACCCCAGGCTGTGGTTCCATCGGGATAGAGGAAAAGAGGGAGCACGATAAAGCAAACAGGGTCAGGAGAGTGATTCTTAGAAAAGAGTGATATTTATTTTTCATCTTTACTCCATAGGACTTACGCAAAACACCTTTTTTCTAGCAGCAATGCTCTGCGTTGTTGCTAGTCTACAGTACCCCAACGCAGAGCATTGGGACAAGGAGATTGTTTTTCATCTTTACTCCAAATAAATATCGCTATCGTCAATTTGCCATTCTTCCTGATCGTCCGTATCTTCCGATTGGTCGTCCGTATCTTCCAGATTTTGATCAAGATCACTTGCGCTTTGATGATACGCCACCATCCAATCAATCATGCGATCCTGTTCTTTTTGTTGCTCATTTCTCTTTTCTTTGTTGATGCGGGCCATACGGCGATTGTCAATATCTTGTTGCACTGCAGCGGGGTTTAAGACATCTTCAAAGGCAAAGTTGGCGGTACCGACTTCCATATAAACTGTGCCATAGTTGAATATATAGGCCAAAACACCTTTCCGTTCGTATCTGGTGCTGTGAATATTTTCGATCGGAGCAGAGCGACTTTCTACACTCCCCAAAGGTTTGCGATCAATATCGAATATTTTATCTTCAGTAACCTGGAAGGTATCGTTACTCCAATCGATATACTGGTAGACAGCCCAACCGATAACAAAAAGGGTAATTAGGGAAAGTACCCCCAACAAAAATGTGTTTAGGATAACAATTTCAAACTGACTGAACAAAATCCCTACACCCTGGTAGGTTAAAAGTGCAATGAAGATGGCTGCGAGGAACCCGGGAAGACTGGCTTGTTTAAAGAGCACTACCCAATGTTTGCGATAGATAATTGTCTTGCCTGCCTCAAAGCGCAGCTTCAGGAGATTACCTGCTTTTTTCGGGGAAGACCATCTATCCCGGGTTTCTTCAACCTTGGGTTCTGTTTTCTCTTTTAGTTCAACCGGATCGGGATTTTTGAGCCGTTCGAGAATAGCCGTTTTGAGTTCAGCCTTTTCGGCCCTGGTCCCTTTAATTTGCGCGCGTTTCCATAATTCTTCGATGATATGCCGGACCTGATAGGGATGATGGACATGGTGCAAGTGGATATTTCCCACAAAGGTTCGCACATTCACATCGCCATATTTGAAAAATTGCCCAATAAAATCAACGTCAGCGCCTACAGATAATATTTCTCCCAGGGGAGCTTCTTGCCTGCTATCGTGAATGCCGATGACCTTTTCTATCCAAACGACTCGCTGATTTGTGACGATATAGTAGTCATTGCGCCAATCTTCCCAACGCCAAAGTCCCCATATCAGGACCATGGCACCAAGACCGGCTGAAATAATCACCGGAGAGATGGCCAAACTGAGACTTGAAAGCAAAAACATCCCAACAAGGACCATCATCAATACAACCGGAATGATCATCGCTTGCCATAATAAAATTGGATGTTTCCGGCCAAAAAAATAAATCACCTCATCTTCTCGTACCCAATCGAAGTGGATTTTTTTCACCAATCGACGGCCAAAAACAGAAACCTTCAGATTTTCTTTCAGATAAGGGATGCTATTACTCAGTTGAGCAAAATCCAGGGGATCAAGCCTTAGCAAGACCGCATCTTTTTCGGCAGTCACCTTTGAGTGACGGATTTCTTTTGGCAGTACAGCCTCTGCTCCAAAATAGTCC
Organism: Candidatus Desulfolinea nitratireducens; assembly: GCF_982879505.1. Lineage (NCBI taxonomy): Bacteria > Bacillati > Chloroflexota > Anaerolineae > Anaerolineales > Candidatus Desulfolinea > Candidatus Desulfolinea nitratireducens. Next base: position 21,151 of record NZ_CEYOSI010000024.1, on the reverse strand, counting down.
CCACTTACAAAAAGAACATCCCTTTGCCCCTGGCCTTCACGGTTCAAGCGCACTCTGCCCTGATAGATAAGATAAAGAAATTTTGATTGCTCTCCGCGTTCAATGATCGTATCCCCGGCTTTATATGAAACCTTCTTGAAATTTTCTGCGATGGCGAAGATCGAATTATCATCCATGCGCCGAAAGAGGTGGATTTTATCTAAAAAAGCAGCTTTTTCTTCAAGAGTTGCCATAGTTATTACTCGATTTTCGAATGGATCAATTCATTCTTACGATCGTACACCCGAAAGGCGGGACATCCGCGACCTCAGGCTTGCCACCTTTAATCAACGCCTCAACCGCCTCCTGAGCATAGTTCCGCGTGGGCGTGCGCTGACGGAAAGCGACGTCATCATAAGCACCTTGATAGCGGAGAAATCCCTCTCCATCGAGAATGAAGATATGCGGGGTATTTGTCGCCTCATAGATATCCGCCACCTTGTGATCTGGATCCTGTAAGATGGGATGCGCGCCTCGTTTATCTGCAACCTCTTTCAACATCTCAAACGGCTCGTTGCCATTTGATGCGATTTGCAGAAGACGCACATTCTCGCCCCATCCTTCAATCAACGGGAGCAGACCCAAATCCACGCGTGCTGCGTGCGGACATTCGGCTGACCAAAAGTTGATGATGACGATCCCTCCGCGATAATCTGAGAGGGAATGTGGATTTCCTTCCAGATCAATAAGGGAGAATTCCGGGGCAGGCTGATCGATTTTCATAGGGAAATTATAACCGAAGGGAAGGGAGTTATTGCACTTCTAAAAGGGCTTTGTAAATTGGCTTCGTGATAGAATCGCCAGCATGAAAAGAAATATTAGAAAGGTTGGGCCGATCATGCTGGGCGTTGGCCTCAGCGCTTTCTTTTTGTGGATCTCATTGCGCGGGTTGAAGCTCGCTGATGTGCAGACGATCATGCGTGGGGCAGAGTATATTTGGCTTCTCCCGGGCGTGCTGGTGTATTTTATCGCCGTCTGGATCCGGGCCTGGCGCTGGCATTTTCTGATCAAGCCCTTGAAGGAAGTTAGCACAAAAAAGATGTTTCCGATAGTAGCGATTGGCTATATGGGAAATAATATTTTTCCGGCACGGATCGGGGAAGTGCTGCGGGCTGTCTTTTTGAAACAGCGTGAGGAAGTGCCCATCTCTGCCTCGCTGGCAACCGTCATTGTGGAACGGATCTTTGACGGGGTCGTGATGCTGGCCTTTATTTTCCTCAACCTGTCTGAGTTGGCAAAGCTGACTGGTGATTCGGGTTTCGTGGGCAATATCCAGCAGGTGGCTATTATCGGAACGGGGGTCTTCATCGGTGCGTTGGCGATCTTTTTGTTGGCGGCCATGTTCCCGCATATTACCAAGAAAGTGGGCCTCTGGTTCATTCAACGCCTGCTGCCCAAAGGTATTCACCAGAAAGTCATCGACCTGATGAATAAGTTCCTTGACGGCCTGGAATCACTGCGTTCGCCCTTCAATATCCTGATGGTCTTTTTTACCTCAGCGATCATCTGGTTATTGGAAACGGGAAAATACTGGTTCGTGATGCATGCCTTTAAATTCAGCGTCTCATATTTTGCCCTGATGCTGATGAACGGGATCGTCAATCTGGCGACGACCATCCCCTCCGCGCCGGGGTATGTGGGGACATTTGATGCGCCCGGCATTGCGGTCTTGGTTGCTTATGGGATCGATCATGCTACTGCCGCGGCCTATACCTTGGTTTTACACGCAGCGCTCTGGTTGCCGATCACTGTGTTGGGTTTATATTATTTTATTATTTATCTGACGCAGGGGGGCATGTCCTGGAAAGATGTTTTCTCATGGAAAGAGGTAGTGGAAGAAAGTAAAGATTAAACACTAAGGACACGAGGAGTCACAATAGTTTTTTAGCTTTTACTTTGTGTAACTTTGTGCTCTTTGTGTTTGAAAACAAGGATAAGAAATATGAAAATTGGAATTATCGGCGCAGGCTACGCTGGCTTATCTGCCGCCTACGATCTGGCAAAAGCCGGGAATCAGGTCACGATCTACGAGGGGATGGATTCTGTCGGCGGGTTGGCGGGCGGTTTCAAGGACCCAAAATGGGATTGGACCGTAGACCGTTTCTATCATCACTGGTTTGCCAGCGATAATCATATGCTTGGGCTGATCGAAGAATTGGGATTGAGCGATAAAGTCCTATTCCCTCGCCCCTATACCGTTTTGCTGCATAATGAAAAATGGTATCCCTTCGACTCGATCACGCAGGCTTTGCTTTTCCCGGGGTTGGGATGGGGTCTGGACAAGATCCGTTTTGGTTTGGTGGGCGTTTTTCTGAAACTGACAAAGAATTGGCGCGCGCTGGAAAAATTCACCGTCGATGCCTGGATGCGGAAATGGGCCGGGAACCGCGTCTACGAAACGATGTGGGAGCCGATGCTGATCGGCAAATTTGGACGTCATTATAAGGATGTGCCCATGTCCTGGTTTTGGGCACGTATCCACGCCCGGACGACGAAACTGGGTACCTTTGTGGGTGGATTCCAGGCCTTTGCGGATTCTTTCGCCGAGAAGCTGTGCGAGATGGGAGTGGAGATCCGCTTATCAGCGCGGGTGTTGAAAATTGTCCGGAGCTCCCCTAAAGGGGACAGGCAGACCTCAGATCAGGTGAGCGTGACGGGGGAATCGGGTGCGGAAGAGTACGATCAGGTTCTGGTGACCACCTCCCCGGCGGCAATGGCTTTCCTCGTCCCCGATCTCCCCGAAGATTATTTGGGTGCCTTGAAAAATCTCAAGCATATGGGCGCGGTCGTGCTGGTGGCGGCCTTAAAACATCAGCTTTCGGAGCAGGGCTATTATTGGTTCAATTTGCCAAAAGGAGATGGATTCCCCTTTCTGGCCCTGGTGGAGCATACCAATTATGTTGGAGCGGAGCATTTTGGCGGGGATCATATCGTCTATGCGGGTGATTATCTCGAGCCGGGGCATGCGCATTTTGACTTGAGCGCCGATGAGCTGATGGATAAATTCGCGGATAGTTTTGCGCGGATCAACCCCAAATTTGAACGCGATTGGGTGAGCAAGGTCTGGGCTTTCAAAGCGGATTATGCCCAGCCCGTGCCGCAGTTGGGACATTCAGAGAATATCCCCGAGATCAGGACCCCTGTGGATGGGATCTACTTTGCCAGCATGAGCCAGGTCTACCCCTGGGATCGGGGAACGAATTTCGCGGTCGAGATCGGGAGACGCGCGGCGAGGTTGATGATGGGATAGATCGGGAAATGTGAACTGAACTTGTAAGAAAGAAATTAATGAAACTGATTTATTGGAGAACAACAATTCCGGGAAACAATAATGCCTAGAAAAAAAAAGCCTTTAGGAGGTTAGAAAAAATGGCAAAAAATAACAATGGTTGTTTAAGTATTTTCCTCCCGTTTTTAAAACGAAAAAAAATGGAAGTGAGTGAGCTTCCATTTCGTGTACGGGATGATTTTCTTTCCCCTGCTGAATTATCTTTTTACAAAGTGTTGGTTTCAATTGCAGAGACGCGTTTGGTGATTCAGTCCAAAGTTCGTTTGGCAGATATTTTCTTTGTTTCGCGTCCGAATGAAAATAAAGCTTACTTTGGAAAAGTTTCGCAAAAACATTTGGATTTTCTAGTTTGTGATCCTGTGACAATGAAGCCCTTATTTGGAATCGAATTAGATGATGCCAGCCATAAACGTTCTGATAGGCAAACTCGTGACGCGTTCGTGAATGATGTTTTTCATGTAGCAAATTTACCTTTGTTGCGTTTTCCTGTTCAAAGGTCATATAATCGTGATGAAATTATAAATAAAATCGCTTCAGTCTTTAAAAAAAAATAATGGTGATGTTGTCACACCTGATCAAAAGGAAGTTGCGACTTTATCATCCGCTCCACTCTGTCCCAAATGCAATATCCCGATGGTCTTGAGAACAGTAAAAAAGGGGCACCATGCAGGAAAGCAATTTTATGGTTGCCTGAATTTTCCACAATGTAGAGAAATGCAGCCTATACGGGAACAAAAATGAACCCAACCTTCCTCAAACCCCGTTACGACTCAGGTGGCTTTGCCCATCTGCCCCAACGCATTCAAAATATCTTTGAAAAGAAAGAGTACCAAACCTTGCTCTTCTTTTTTATCGATGGTTTTGGCTGGCGTTTTTACCAGGAATTCAAAGAGCATCCCTTCTTCGTCGAACTTGCCAAACAAGGGGATATTGAGAAGATCATCGCCCAATTTCCCTCCACCACGGCGGCGCACGTCACCACCTGGCATACGGGACAGCCCGTCGGCGAGAACGGGGTTTTCGAGTGGCAATATTACGAGCCCAAACTCGATGCCATCTTCGCCCCGCTGCTTTTCTCCTATGCGGGAACCATCGAGCGCGATACGGCCAAATCCAGCGGCATCCCGCCGAGCGAGTTTTATCCCACCAAAAATATTTACTCTGCCCTCTCTGCTTTGGGCGTGGATGCGCATCTCTTTCAGCATCGCGACTTCTGCCACTCGCCCTACTCGGATACCGTTATGGATGGCGCAAAAAGACATGCCTACAAAACACTAAGCGAGGCAATGGTCAACCTGCGGATCCTGCTGGACGAGTCCCAGACTCCACTATACATCGGATTTTATTTTGGGGATATAGACTCGATCATGCATCAATATGGTCCCTCCTCCCCTCAGGCGCGGGCGGAAATTGAAACCACCCTTGACACGCTCCTGAACCGGTTTTTGCTTCCCTTATCTCAAGATCCTCCCGAGAAGACACTTTTCCTGCTGACCGCAGATCACGGTCATATGGAAGTTGATCCAGCCACCACGATCTATCTCAATCGGGAGCCAGCCTTCGCAGGTGTGGAGCGCTTTTTAAAATCCAATCAAAAGGGTGAGCTGCTCGTCCCCTCCGGCTCTCCCCGGGATATGTTCCTCTACGTCAAAGATGAACTCCTCGACGAGGCGCAGATTTTTCTCACATCTCGGCTGGAGGGAAAAGCAGATGTCCTCAAAACGCAGGACCTGATCGAGACGGGTTATTTCGGCCCAACGATCTCAGAAAGCTTTCTCTCGCGGGTGGGGAATCTGATCATTTTGCCTTACCGCTACCAATCCGTCTGGTGGTATGTCAAAGATAAATTTGAGCAGAAGCATTATGGGCATCACGGTGGCTTGACTCCCGAGGAAATGGAAATCCCATTAATTTCCTATACTTTTTAAGATTTATTTTCGAGTAAAATAGGGGGACTCAGCAACGTCGCGCGATGCGGCGTTCACTAAACCCAAAAGGAGAATTCCCCATGTATCAAAAACTTGTACTTGTTGGCAATCTGGGCAACGACCCGGAAATGCGCTATACCCCAAACGGCCAGGCTGTGACCAATTTGTCGATTGCCACAAATCGTCAATACACGGCAAATAGCGGCGAAAAGGTAAAAGAAACGACCTGGTTCCGTGTCTCGGTTTGGGGCAAACAGGCCGAAGCCTGCAATACCTACTTGAAAAAAGGCTCGAAGGTGCTGGTCGAGGGGCGCATGACGGCCGATTCTGCAACTGGCGGCCCGCGCATCTGGACTGCGAATGATGGCTCCCCACGCGCATCCTTTGAGGTCACTGCCCAAACAGTACGCTTCCTCTCATCCCGCAGCGATGATCAAGGCGGCGGTGACGGCGGTGGCGGCGATTATGGACAGGGGCAAGATAATATGATGCCGCCCTCGGATGATGACATCCCGTTTTAGAGCGTTTGGGAGAAAAATATGAGCAAGAAGCCCCCTGTCCAGCCCCAAAGGATCACGATCAACGCCTCGCCGGATATTGAAACGACCTATGCCAATCTGGCGCGGATCGCGCATTCTCCGGCAGATATTGTCTTCGATTTTGCCCATCTTTTGCCGGGCACACAAAAAGCAAAAGTCTCTGCCCGCGTTGTGATGACTCCGGTCAGTGCGAAATTGCTATTGAAAGCGTTGACCGAAAATCTTTCCCGCTACGAGAACTCTTTTGGCGAAATCGCTCTCCCCAAGAGCAATACCCTCGCTGATAATCTCTTTAAACCATTTTTATCGCCTGACCCAGACGCGAAGGAAGAATAATGGAAAAACTTGAAATTGTTGCCGAGCAGATCCGCGCAAAATTTGATATACAGACTGCTGCCCGCGACCAGGCCCTGACCCACTCCCGCGCGCTGATCAGATTCTGTGCCCAGGCGATCCGGGCTGTGCATCGCGACGATATTGATCTGATGAACGAAAACCTTGAGGAAGCTGCCAAATTGGCACAAGCGCTCAAGGACGATCTCGCCGATCATCCTGATCTTTTTTATACCGGCTATACCCAGGATGCCCTCAAGGAATATGTTGAGGCCAAGGTTACCTGTGCCTTGATCAAAGATCAGCCCCTCGTCATGTTCGAAGAGCTTGATGTTCCCCACGCCACCTATCTCAAGGGTCTCTCTGAAGTGATCGGTGAACTCCGTCGTCGCACACTGGATGAACTGCGCAGCGGCTATTCGCAGGAGACCGAACGTCTGCTGGGTCATATGGATGATATCTACGCTGTCCTCGTCACGATGGATTATCCCGATGCAATCACCCATGGCCTGCGCCGTCAAACCGATGTTGGCCGGAGCATCATTGAACGCACCCGTGGTGATGTTACCTTTAGTTTGCGCGAGGAGCATCTTGGACAAAAGATCGCTGAACTCAGCAAACAGCTTGGGGTGGCAGAGGAAGAGAACTAAAATGGCAAAGGCAGGCAAACGTTATCCGCTGTTGATCTATGAACATACCCTCAGTCGCTGGTGGCCTGCCACGCTTGCACTGAGTATCGTCCTCTTTATTCTCTGGTGGTTCATGCCCCTTTATAAAGCTGAAAAAGAATGGCAGGATTTAGCTCTGCTACTGATCAGCGCGGCCGCATTCGTGATGACCATTTTTATCTTCCTGATGCGCAAAGCAGCTTATGTGCGCCCTTACCAAGATCACTTACGCCTGGTAACGCCTTTCCTAAGGCTAAAGATTTCTTATAAGCGATTTCATAAAACAACTGTCACTAAAATGATCGAGCTTTTCCCGGCCACGGGAATGTCAAGCTGGCATTTTGAGGCAATGACCCCTTTGATGTCAAAGACAGCGATAGTCGTTGATTTTAAAAGCCCTCCAATGTCTCAAAAAGTGTTGCGCTTTTTCCTCTCCCCTTTTTTCTTTAAGGATAAATCGCCTCATCTTGTTCTTCTCGTAGATAATTGGATGCGTCTAAGCTCAGAAATGGAGAGCTTGCGCACCGGCGGCGATCTTGGCACCGGAAAAAGAAAAGACGACACCAGCTCAATCTTTAAATCCTTTTCTTACAAAGAATGAAAATTTACTTTGCCTGTTCCATCACGGGGGGGCGTGAATATGAAAAGAATTATCAGGCCATCACGCGCTATTTACTGGATCAGGGATACGAGGTCCCGACCGCGCATCTCGCCGACTCAAATATTCTGGATCTGGAGCGAGTCGTAGTCCCGGGCGAAATCTACGCACGTGATGTTGACTGGATTCAGGCCAGCGATATTCTTATCGCCGAGGTCAGTGTTCCCTCCCACGGAGTTGGTTACGAAATTGGATACGCCCTCAACCTGGGCAAGCCGGTTTTATGCCTCTACCAGGCGGGGAGGGCGGTCTCGAAGATGATCACCGGTAATCCGGATCCCTTGTTGAGCGTAAATGCATACGAAGATATCGAACAGGCTTTGGCACAGATTAATACGTTTGTGAAGATAGTCACATAAAGGTTGTGACCTTTAGCTTTGTACTTAATTGCGCAATCAGGTAAGATTTTATTGGAGACTATAAAACATCTTTTAGAAGATGCTCCTCATATCGTCTCCTCCTTTGGCGAAAGCCTCCGCTGGATAATTTCCAGCGGAGGCATGCTTTAAGGGGAGATTTTTTATTTAACGGAGTCTAACTGTTGCCCAAGAATTTTCTGAGAAACCCCAATCATACAGGGTCGCGTATGAGGGGGCCGAGCGCTTGTTGGAAAAGCTTAAAATAGAACGCGGACAACACTGATCAGGCAGATTTTCACAGATTATTAAAAGCATAAATCTTACAAAAGCCCCCACAAACGGGGTCTGAATGGTTAGACTCTCTGCTTTTGTTCCTCTCTAAGCCCCCAAATACTCAATAATAGCGCTGCAAAGATCAAAACACTGACAAGCATAAAAGTATCCCGTAAAGCCAGCACCTGCGCAGGAATTGGCGCGCTTGTCGCGCCGCCTGGCAGAACCGTGCCTGCATATTTGAAGGCCTGTCCCGCCCAGAGGGCGCCAAGGATGGCGATCCCCGTGACCTGGCCGAGGGTGCGGGTCATTGCCAACATACCGGAAGCAATCCCAAGGCGTTCGCGCGGTGCGGCTCCCATGATGGCGCTGTTATTAGGCGACTGGAACATGCCCATCCCAATGCCTATGGGCAGGAAGCGGATGATATAACCCAGAGTTGTCGTCTCGGCATCCAACGAGCTGATTGCCAGGAAGCCGATCATCAGCACCGCCAATCCCGCCACGGTGATCGGTCGCGAGCCAAAACGGTCTGAAAGCGAACCGGAGATCGGGGCAATGATTCCCAGCGCAATCGGCACAGTTCCCATCAACAATCCCGTTTGCTGCGGGTCGTAGCCAAGTACATTCTCGGCATAGAAGGGCATCAGGATCAACGAGCCAGAAAGGCAAAGGAAGATCAGGAAACCCGTCACCAGCGAGACCGAAAAGAGACTGTTTTTGAAGAGGCGTAGATCAAGCATTGGCTGCTCCAGACGCAGCTCGATCAGGATGAAGACCGTCAGGAAAAGTACGAATACAGTAGCCAAAAGCAAAACCGTGGAATCACCAAATCCGTTGCGCTGGCCCAGGGTGAGCGAGACCAACAATGCCAGCAAGGCGATGAACAAAGTCAGCGCGCCCCAGTAGTCAAAACGCTCTCCGCCCTTCGGTTTGAAGGCGGGCACATAGCGCACGACCATCAAAGTGCCCAGGATGCCAATGGGCAAATTGACAAAGAAGATCCAATTCCAGGAGAGATTTTTGACGATCAAACCGCCCAGTGTTGGGCCGAGTGCGATTCCTACAGAGACGATTGTTCCGGTAATCCCCAGCGCACGCCCACGCTCGGATGGAGGGAATGCTTCCGTTACAATAGCCATCCCCAGCGCCATGATCATTGCTGCGCCAACCCCCTGGACGATACGAAATCCGATCAATGTGTAGATCGTTGGCGAGAGGCCGCACAGTACCGATCCCGCTGTGAAGACGATAAATCCCGCCGTGTAGATCGGTTTCTTTCCGTAAATATCCGCCAGCCGGCCAATGCCGAGCATCAGTGTGGTCACGGTCAGCAGATAGGACAGCACCACCCATTGCACCAGGGCGAAATCGGTCTGGAAGGAGCTGACCAGCGTGGGGAGCGCGATATTGACAATACTTCCGTCGATAGTCGCCAGAAAGATGCCCATCCCTACGGCCAAAAGAACGGACCATTTTTGAGAAAAATCTACTTCAGAAGATGTCTGCATTTGTTTTCCTATTAAGATAGAGATGGCGAAATTATATCTCACGCCCAGTCTTTACCCACACCAATGCATATGCTAAACTCTAGTTACCCTTTTAGAATGGTGGCTTATGAATATTCTCCTTACAAATATCGACCCCAACGATCCGAATATAAAAAAAAATGCCCAGCATCATCGTGCGCTGGCCAAAGAATTGCGCCAGCATATTGCTGAAGCTGAAGAAGGCGGCGGGCCAAAATATCGTCAACGGCAGGAGGAACAAGGGAAACTTTTTGTTCGTGAGCGGATCGAACGCCTGCTTGACCCCAGGTCTCCCTTTTTGGAATTATCTTCGCTGGCCGCAAAGAAACTGTATAACGGCGCCGCAGCTGGCGCTGGATTGGTAACGGGTATCGGTCGGGTTTCCGGGCGAGAGGTGATGATCGTCGCCAACGATGCCACTGTCAAGGGAGGCTCCTACTATCCAATCACGGTTAAAAAGCATCTCCGTGCTCAGCAGATCGCCGAAGAAAATCATCTCCCCTGTCTCTATCTGGTCGATTCGGGCGGGGCTTTTTTGCCGCTCCAGGCCGAGGTTTTTCCCGATCAAAATCACTTCGGGCGCATCTTCTACAATCAGGCCCGGATGAGCGCAAAACGCATCCCGCAGATCGCGGCAGTCATGGGGAGTTGTACCGCAGGCGGAGCATACGTCCCGGCGATGAGCGATGAAGCGGTCATCGTCAAAGGCACCGGCACGATCTTTCTCGGTGGCCCGCCCCTCGTCAAGGCCGCAACCGGCGAAGACGTCACGGCTGAGGAACTCGGCGGGGCAGATGTCCACACACGTCTGTCTGGTGTGGCGGATCATTTTGCCGAGGACGATGACCACGCCATCCAGATTTTGAGAGATATTGTCGAGACTCTTCCACCCGCCCCACAGCACGACACCCATCTCTCGACTTTGGGCTTGCTTCCGCCAGAGGAGCCTTTATACCCGCCCGAGGAGATCTACGGAATCCTGCCGACGACCTTCCGGGAGGCTTATGATGTGCGCGAAATCATCGCCCGCCTTGTGGACGGGAGCAAGTTCCGCGAATTTAAGGCACGTTACGGTACAACCTTGATAACTGGCTTCGCTCGCGTCTGTGGTTACCCGGTGGGGATCATCGCTAATAACGGGATCCTCTTTGGTGAATCAGCATTAAAAGGCGCGCATTTTGTTGAGTTATGCGAGCAGCGAGGCACGCCCCTGATTTTTCTACAAAATATTACCGGTTTCATGGTCGGTAAGGAATACGAGGCAGGCGGTATTGCCAAAGATGGCGCAAAGATGGTCCATGCGGTCGCAAATACCAGCGTTCCCAAGCTGACGGTCGTTATCGGCGGTTCATTTGGCGCGGGCAACTATGCCATGAGCGGACGCGGTTATTTACCTCGCTTCCTGTGGATGTGGCCGAATGCGCGCATCTCCGTTATGGGTGGAGAGCAGGCTGCCAATGTGCTGCTGACCGTCAAACAAGATCAACTTGCCCGAGAGGGCGCAGAGCCGATGACGCCAAAAGAAGCGGAGGCGTTCAAAGCACCGATATTGGAGAAATACGAAACCGAAGGCAATCCCTACTACTCCACCGCCCGCCTTTGGGATGATGGTGTTATTGATCCCATTGACACGCGTGAGGTGCTTGGTTTGGCCTTGTCAGTTGTTTTGAATGCGCCTGTTGAAAAAGGTGGGTTTGGGGTTTTTAGGATGTGAGGAGTGGTGAAGTGACGAGTGAGAAGTGAAAAGCGTGGAAAGTGATGAGTGAATTGAGATTTAAGAAAGAGGAAAGAGATAAATGAGAAGTAACGAGTGAAACGTGATGTTGAATGGTGAGGGTTACGATGAATTATGATGATTGGGTAAAAACTGTCCCAAATGAAATTACAGGGGATTCTCTTTGGAAAGTTGAAGCATATCGTCTAGCTCTCTTTCTGTCAGAAATCTGCTGGCAAGATGTTTCCAAACTCGTTAAGGACAAACGAACGCGCAGTCTCGCCGATCAGCTTTATCGAGCCGTTGGCTCAATTAGCGCGAATATCGCTGAAGGCTATTCCAAAAGCACTGGTCGTGACCGTGCACGCTTTTATGAATACTCATTAGGTTCTGCCCGTGAAAGCCGCGATTGGTACTACAAAGCACATCATATCTTGAGTGAAGATGTATTTAATCATCGCATGTCACTCACCACACAAATTATCCGTTTATTGCTAAAAATGGTTCCACAACAAAGAAAATCAAAAGGCATCAGAGAAGAAGATGGAATATACGAAACCAACACTCTCCAAGATATTCACAACGCCCCTATGCCATAAAATCACTTATCACTTATCACTTATCACTTATCACTTATCGCCTATCACTCATCACTCATCAAGTCTTCCAATTCACCAAAGAACCCAATTATGAAACGTACCCCCTTTAAGAAAATCCTGGTAGCAAATAGAGGCGAAATCGCTATTCGTATTATCCGTGCCTGTCAGGAACTTGATATCCGGACAGTGTCTGTCTACTCAGAAGCGGATGCGGATGCGCTCCACGTCCGACACGCTGACGAAGCTGTGCTGATCGGGCCGCCCGCGCCGCTGGAATCCTATCTCAATATCGAGAAGTTGCTCAACGCTGCCAGGGAAACCGGCGCAGAGGCCATCCATCCCGGTTATGGTTTTCTATCAGAAAATGCAGATTTTGCGGAAGCTGTTCGTACTGAGGGATTAACCTTTATCGGCCCGCCAGTGGATGCAATTCGTATCATGGGTGATAAAGCCGAATCAAAGATCCGGATGAAGGCGGCGGGAGTGCCGACCATCCCCGGTGCAGAGGGAATTGAAACTCTCGCCGAATTTGAAAAAGCCTCCGATAAGATCGGCTATCCTGTTTTGGTTAAGGCCGCGGCAGGTGGCGGGGGTAAAGGGATGCGTGTGGTCTGGGAGAAAAGTGAGCTACCCGAAGGAATAGAGTCCGCCCGGCGGGAGGCGTTGAATGCTTTTGGCGATGAAACCCTGCTTGTGGAAAAATATCTCCCCTCTGCCCGTCATATCGAATTTCAGGTCTTTGGCGATCAGCACGGTCATATTACGCATTTATTTGAACGCGAATGTTCCGTGCAACGTCGTCACCAGAAGATTATTGAAGAGACTCCTTCCCCATTATTGAATGATGAACTCCGTCAAAAGATGGGAGCAGCCGCCATCGCAGTGGCGCAGGCCGTAAATTACTATAACGCTGGCACAGTCGAATTTATAGTTGACCCCGAAACGGATGAGTTTTATTTTCTTGAAATGAATACCCGCTTGCAGGTGGAGCATCCCGTCACTGAGATGGTGCTCGGTATCGACCTTGTTCAATGGCAGATTCGCGTTGCTGCGGGCGAGGCCTTTCCGTACGAGGCAGAGGATCTAAATCCGCGCGGACATGCCATCGAAGCCCGTCTTTATGCTGAAGATCCCGCCAACAGCTTTTTGCCCAGCACAGGCGTAATTCTCAAATTTGGGGAGCCAGGCGGGCCGGGAATCCGTGTGGACAGCGGTATTGCTACTGGCAGCGAAATCAGTCATTATTACGATCCGATGCTGGCGAAGATCATTGTCCACGCCGAGGATCGGGGTACTGCCATTCAGCGTTTGCAAAATGCATTGCGGAATTCTATTGTGCATGGAGTGATCACTAATGTCGACTTTTTGCAGGCAATTTTGGGGCATGATGCTTTTCAGGCGGGGACGGTGACCACGCGCTGGGTCGAGGAAATCTTTGGCGAGTGGAAACCCAGCCCAAATATCCCCCACGAGGTGCTCATTGCCGCTGCTCTCGCAGATTTGGTCCAGCCTGCCATAACGATTGGCGGAAACGCATCCCAAGTATCGTCTCCAGACCCCTTTAGCCCATGGAAGAAAGCCAGCGGATTCCGCTTGCGGAGGTCCAAATGAAAAGCTTTTTTGAAAATAAGGGCAAAAATTATGCGTTGGAAATCACCCCCTTGAGCGAAGGTTATCAGGTGCAATTCAGAGAGAAAATCGTTGAGGTGCAGCTGGAGTACGTGGCCGATGGGCAGTTGACATTTATTCTGGATGGACGCAAAATAGATGCGTATGTCAGTGCAGATGGAAAGCGACGGTGGGTCTCATTCGGCGGTCAAACCTGGATGCTGGAAAAATCATCCGGTGCAGCGCGGGAGAGCGCGAGCGGTGCCTCATCTGGACGTTTGCTTGCTCCCATGCCCGGGCAGATTCGGGCCGTGAACGTCAGCGAGGGTGAGATGGTGACCAAGGGTCAGACGCTCATCGTGCTGGAAGCCATGAAGATGGAAATTCGCATTCAGGCGCCTCGTGATGGTGTTGTGGCAAAGCTGGCGGTTGAAGAGGGTCAGACGGTGGAACGGGAAGAGTTATTAGTGGAAGTTGGAGAGATTGACGAGTGAAAAGTGAAATCACTCATCACTTTTCACTTCTCACGCATCAGGAGCAATTATGACCGGAAAGTACTATAACGAACTTGAAGTCGGCCAAAAGATCAAACATTCCAATGGCCGCACAGTGACCGAGATGGACAACGTCATGTTCTCGATGCTGACGATGAATCCGCAACCCCTGCATAGCAACGAAGATTTTGCCAGCAAAACGCAGTTTGGTCAGCGGATCGTCAACGGCCTTTTTACGCTTGGATTGATCACTGGCCTGACCGTTTCTGAATTAACCGAGGGGACGATCATCGCCAATTTGGGCTACGAACACGTTGTGCACCCCAATCCACTTTTTCACGGCGAGACGGTCTACGCCGAGACCGAAGTGCTGGAAATGCGCGCATCCAAATCGAAGCCGAATGTGGGCATTGTGCGCCTCAAGCATTGGGGGAAGAAACCCGATGGGACGATTGTCGTTGAATTTGAACGAACAGTGATGTTTTTAATGAAAGAATAGTGAATCATGACGAGTGAAACGTAATGATAGTTTTCATACTTCACTTTTCACTTGTCACGCTTTTTTCTCTTCCTTTCAGGAGAATATATGAAATCAAGACGCGCACTCCTCTATATGCCCGGCGATTCACGCCCAAAAATCGAAAAAGCGATCACCCTCGGGGTGGATTCCATCTGCATGGATATGGAAGATGGCACCGCCCATAATCGCAAGGAAAAAGCCCGAGAGACCATCGCTACTGCCTTGCAGGAACTAGATTTTGGCAATGCTGAAAAGCTGATCCGTATCAACGGCTTCGGTACTGGCCTGGAAGCAGACGATCTTGCTGCGACCTTGAAATATCATCCTGAAGGCGTAGTTATCCCAAAAGTAGAATCCCTTGCCCAAATTGAATGGCTCAGCGATCAGATCGAAGCGATGGAACTGTCAAAGGGTTGGCCGCTCAACCACATCCGTATTTTGGCAGGGGTTGAGAGCACAAAGGGGATCATCAATCTCAAAGAGATCGCCACCCATCCCCGTCTCGATGGACTCATCTTCGGCGCAGAGGATTATGCTGCCAGCATCGGCGCGACCCGTACGCGCGGTGGTTTGGAAATTCTTTATGCCCGCAGCAAAGTCGTCCTGCATGCAGCCGCGAATGAATTACAAGCCATTGATATCGTTTTTGTGAACTATAAGGATTCCGTCAACCTGAAAATCGAATCATTGCAAGGGGCGCAAATGGGGTTTACAGGGAAACAGATTATCCATCCCAACCAGGTCGGGCCGGTTCAGGAGGCCTTTTCGCCGAGCGACGCAGCAATCGACTACGCTCAACGCCTTCTCGAGGCTTTTGAGGCTGCCGAAGCGGAGGGCGCAGGTGCGATCGCCTTCGAGGGCAAGATGATCGATATGCCCCTCGTCAAGTCTGCGCGGAGTGTAATTGAGCGAGCCAAAGCGGCTGGAAAACTTTAAGTGATTGCATCTTTACTGGGTCTTGCCTCCGCCCTCTCCTGGGGAACGGGAGATTTCGCGGGTGGATTGGCCTCCCGCAAGATAGGATCGTATCGGGCTGTGATGTTTTCCCTAGCCATCGGCCTGATCTTCACCCTGGCTGCATTACCCATTATCCACGAAACTTTCCCCGATAAGCATACGCTACTATGGAGCAGCATTGCCGGTATTGTTGGCGCGATCGGTTTACTCGCACTTTATGAAGGATTGCGGCGGGGACGTTTGAGCGTGGTCGCACCGCTCTCGGCATTATTAGGGGCAGCCGTTCCCATTGTGGCGGGAGTTTTCGTCGATGGACAGCCACAACCGATCATTTTCCTTGCTTTTGCGCTGGCACTCATCGCAGTGGTATTGATTTCAATCGAAAAATCATCGGATACTTTTTCCGAAAGTGTCCGAAATTATCTCCATCTCCCCCTGATCTCAGGCCTTGGTTTTGGGTTTTATTTCGTCCTGATGCACGAGGCCAGCCGAGATTTGGTCCTTGGGCCAATCATCATTGCTCGCTCCTCCGGGACGATTGCGATTGCCTTATTTTTATTAATCAAACGAGAAAGTTTTCGGATAGAATCAGGCAGTTGGCATCTGCTCATTATTAGCGGCCTCTTCGATGTCGGCGGGAATGCACTCTATATTCTCGCCGGGCAAGCCGGTCGGCTGGATATTTCTGCCGTGCTAAGCTCTCTCTATCCTGGTATGACGGTTTTTTTAGCCTGGTTTATCTTGAAGGAAAAAATTCAATTCTCTCAGTGGGCTGGAATTGGCCTAGCATTGGTTGCGATTGTTTTGATGACCACGGCTTAAAACGTATTATGATTCCGCGAGGAGCATGCTTGTGCACCGAAGCGGTCTCAGATTCGAGGAGATTGCTTCGTCGGGCTGCTGCCCTTCTCGCAAATTCCACTTTCACAGTGGATTGTTTTGATGACCACTTCCTGAAATCAGCAATATCCAGGAATCTTTATTTGTATACACAAAGGAAATCATATGTCTCACGAAAAAGAATTTGCCGAATTTATTGGAGCGTACCCACCATATAAAACAACTGAGAAACTCGATGCCCTGCGTGCCAGCGACTATGAGCGTCTCGATCGCAATAATCAGGTTTATCTTGATTACACTGGCGGCGGACTCTACGCTTCCTCACAAATTGCAAAGCACCAGGAAATCCTCGCCAACAATGTTTTCGGTAATCCGCACTCGACCAACTCCACCTCAATGGCCGCAACCGAACTGGTTGAAAATGCGCGTGCCTACGTTCTCGAATTTTTCAAGGCCGACCCTGAAGAGTACGATGTTATTTTTACTGCCAATGCCAGTGGAGCCCTCAAACTGGTTGGAGAATCCTATCCCTTTGACGAAAATAGCCGCTATATGCTCGCCTTTGATAACCATAATTCGGTTAACGGCATCCGTGAATTTGCCAATGCGCATGGTTCAAAAGTTGTCTACATGCCGGTCGCGTTGCCAGAAATGCGTCTCCCCCACGACCAACTCGAAGATGCGTGGAAGCAAGCCAATCCACAGGCGCGTAACTTATTCTCGTTTCCTGCACAATCCAACTTTTCAGGAGTCCAGCATCCGTTAGAGTGGATTGCAGAGGCCAAATCGCATGGTTGGGATGTGTTACTGGATGCGGCGGCCTTTGTCCCCACCAATCAACTGGATCTGAGCCGGATCGCCCCCGATTTTGTCGTGCTCTCGTTTTATAAGATTTTCGGCTACCCAACAGGGTTGGGTGCGTTAATCGCCCGGCGAGAAGCATTGGGGATGCTCCGGCGTCCCTGGTTTTCTGGCGGGACAATTACCGTTGTCTCCGTTCAGGGTGATAAACATTATATGGCCGAGGGTCATGCCGCCTTCGAAGATGGGACGGTCGATTACCTCAACATCCCGGCCATTGAGATCGGCCTACGCCATATCGCCGAAGTTGGCTACGATGCGATCCACGAACGCGTCAACTGCCTGGCAGGCTGGCTGCTCGACAAGCTTTCTGAGATGAAGCATAGTACGGGTGAGCCTTTAGCACGGATTTACGGTCCGCTTGAAACAGAAATGCGCGGTGGCACAATTGCAGCTAATTTTTATAATAAAGATGGCATCGCCTTCAATCACCGCTATATCGAGGATCAGGCCGACAAGGTCAATATCTCCTTGCGGACGGGCTGTTTCTGCAATCCCGGTGCAGGCGAGGTTGCCCTCGAATTGGAGAAGCCAGAGTTAATCGCCTGTTTCACCCAGACAGAGCACAAGCAGCGTCTCAGCTTTGAAGATTTCCAACTCTGTTTCGATGGGCAGGAATCAGGCGCTGTGCGTATCTCGGTGGGCATCGCCAGTAATTTCAATGACGTCCAGCGTCTGCTTGATTTTATGCGTGGATTGTTGGAATAAATGAGGGGATGCAACGCAGAGCGTTGCTGCCAGGAAGTACTATGCAATAGATGGTGTTTTACCCTTTCTCCAACGCTCTGCGTTGGAGTACTATAGAACACAGGAAAGCAGCAATGAGCCGCACCAGCTACAAATTTCTTAAGGGGGATATTAATCCATATTTTGTCACATCAACGGTTGTTGATTGGTTACCCCTTTTAGTTATTCCAGAGATTGCGAAAATTATCTTAAACTCTCTCTCTTTTCTTCAAAAGGAAAAACGGATTATTTTCTATGCTTATGTGATAATGAAAACACACCTTCATTCTATTGCTTCTGCCGATAATATATCTAAAGAAATGGCAAACTTAAGGTCTTATACGGCTAGGATAAGTATTGACTATTTCAAAGAGCACAATCAGCAAGATATACTCCAGCAGTTGAGCAAACAAAAACTTACTCACCGCAAAGACCGTGAACATCAATTCTGGCAAGAAGGGGTACAACCTAAACGTATTCATGACCGTAAAATGATGCATCAAAAAATCCTGTATATCCATGAGAACCCAGTTCGTAAAGGGTATGTAGAGAAATCAGAAGACTGGGTGTATTCAAGCGCTGGGCTTTACGATGGCAATGATGGTCTTTTAAATGTTTTCATGGATTGGTGAAGATGCATGTTCCTTTACTCATCGCAACGCAGAGCGTTGCTTATAGGATTGACATTGCTCTGAGTTGAGGAAACTCAACGCGGAGCGTTGCTACCAGAATTAAATTATTCCCTTTCTCCAACCCTCTGCGTTGGAATATTATAGGATTGCCCAATGACCCTGCTCTGGATTATCGTTTCAATCGTTATCATTTCCCTTCTTCTTGATCGCGGCATTGATAAAATGTATGCGTACAAGATAACGACTCATCGCAACACGCCTGCTAAATTTGAGATCCCCTTCGAGGAGATTCAAATTCCGACACAAGATGGTGGTCACCTATATGGTTGGTGGATACCTGCCTCGCCAGATGCCCCGACGCTGATCCTCGTCCACGGGTGGAGCCGAAACGTGGAACGGATGATGGCTTATATCCGCGAACTTCATCCGCAGGGGTACAACCTGCTTGTTTTCGATGCCCGCAATCATGGAAACAGCACCTTGATTATGCACCCTACAGTGGGCACTTTTACGGAAGATATTCTCGATGCAGTGAATTATGTGCTAAACAGCGAGAAGCTCACTTCACCAGAAATTGGCCTGGTTGGCTTGTCTATTGGCGGTGGGGCTGCTATCGCCGCGGCGGGGCAGGATGAGCGGATTCAAACGGTTATCACAGTCGGCGCACTTTCCCACCCTATTAAGGTGATGTCAGCACAATTTGAAGAGAAACACATTCCGAAATTTATCGCATCATTCTTGTTTGGATATATGCGTTATCGGCACGGGATTGATTTCAATAAAATCGCGCCTCTTACTCACATCCCCAATGCCAAAGCGGAGATACTGCTGATGCATGGCGAAAATGATGAGACCATCCCCATCGATCAGGCAGAAGATTTTCTTGTCGCCAATCCTAAGAAGACACAGTTGTGGATTGTTCCTGAGAAGGGTCATAGCGACTGTCATCTCCACCCGCAGTTTTGGGAGAAGGTGAGCGTGTTTTTAGAGGGGAGTTTGCCATCGCAAAAAAAATGAACCCCCCTAAAAAACAGAGCATCCACCAACCAGGACTCCCCAAGCGCCTCGAGGCTTTATCTCTGGTATCTCTCGAAGATTATGACGAATATGCCGAGAGGAAAATCAGTGGCTGTGATCTGGTCGAGCAAAAGGCAAAGAACGTTATTTTTGAAGAGAGCCTTTTAGAGCGGGTCACGCTGACAGGTGCTCAGTTGCCAAAACTGCGCCTGCGTGATGTACGCCTGGAAAGCTGCGATATCTCGGCCGCTTTTCTGGAAGGGTGTCGCCTGCAACGAGTCGAATTTCTCAATTGTCGTTTACTGGGCGTTCAAATGCTCGCAGCCCAAATGGATGATGTTCTTTTCAGGGATTGCAATCTCGAAGGGGCGGTCTTTTCTTTGGCTGAAGCAAAATCGATCCGTTTTGAAAAATCTATTTTGCGAAATGCGACCTTTGAAGGTGCAGACCTGAATAAAGTCACCTTCGATCATTGTGATCTGAGTTATGCTGATTTTAGAAACACCAAACTAAAACAGGCCGATCTGCGCGGCTCTGTTCTTGATGGAATGCAGATCGAAGCCACAGCTGTTAAGGGGATGGTGATCTCTCCGATGCAAGCCATTCAGATGGTGGGCTTGCTGGGGTTGGTCGTGCAGGATGAGGATATTTCAATGGGGCAGGGTTAACGAGCAACGCAACAGACCAGATTCTGTTTGAAAAGGGAAGCAAATTCGGGTCCACGCGCGAAACGGCATTTCATCCACTTGCGTGTATAATCCAATGCACAAAGGAGAATAATGGGAACTTTAGGGATTGTGATATTCTTTGGGTTAATTGGCGGGATTGCGGTCGGTTTGCAAGGTCCCCTGGCCAGTTTGATGAGCCAAAAACTCGGCACATTGGAGAGCGTTTTTTATATTCACATCGGCGGCGCATTGGTGGCTCTGGTGCCATTGCTTTTCTATGGGGGCAGGAATTTATCCCGTTGGCGTGAGGTTCCCTGGTACGCCCTGGGAGCAGGTGCCTTTGGATTGATCGTCATCGCTGCGATGAGTTATATGGTTCCGCGCGTTGGGGTTGCTCCGGCGGTGGTATTGATCGTTGCGGGACAATTAGTCGTTAGCGTGGTTTTGGACCATTATGGATTATTTGGTGCACATCTTCGCGCCTTTGATCTAACCCGAGCCTTGGGCTTGCTGCTGGTATTCATCGGTGTGTGGGTGACTGTAAAATAGAAAAACCTTAAACTTCATCTGACCTGATGACGAAGCAAAAAAATCGATATCTGACTGTTATAATGAAGCAATGGTGACTTCCCTGCAATAAGTGTCGCTCAAATTGAGATAAGCGGCTGGATTTGAGCGAAAAAAAGAAATTTTTGCCGAAAAAGACGAAAAACAAAATCAGACAAAGAAATCTCCGTCTCATACCGCCAAATTCTACGCATATTTACATGCAAAACAGAGGCAATCATCATAGAAGTTACTCGAAATCTACCTCTAACAGGCAGTTTTCCTGCGGGAAAACGCAGTTTTGCAGAACGCATCGTCGCTTCTGAGGCGGCTCTCAGATTCCCTTTTTCTTTC